>NZ_RCVI01000260.1:0-93522 GCF_003667455.1 Micromonospora sp. CV4
GGGTTGACTGGGGGACGTGGAGAGCGGGGGGCTGCGGCAGGCCTACGGCGAGGTTTTTGGGGAGATTGACTCGGCGGGGTTCGGGCCGCCGCCGGAGGGGCAGCTCAGTGCCGAGCAGATCGTGGCGCACCTGGTTGCCAACGACGAGCTGATGATCCAGGCCACCGAGGCGTTGCTGGCCGGGTCGACGTTCGCGTACTACGACCTGGACGACATCCACCGACCGCAGCTCGACGCGCTGGTCGCCGAGCAGGGTGGCCTGCGTGGTCTGGCCGCGCTGCTGCACGGCACCAGCGACCGGCTCTGCGCGCTGGTCGACCAGCTCGGCCTCGCGGCGGACACCCCGGTCGAGACGCACCTGCGGGAGGGCTTCGACCTCATCGTCGACGAGCCGCTGCCCTGGTCGCGCACGCTGGACCTGCACGCCCGGGTCCACCTCCCCAAGCACCAGGCGCAACTCCACATGCTCCGCACCTGAGCCGGGTCGACCAGAGGCGGCCGTACGGCGTCGGGCATGCCGGTCTGTTGAGCGGTATACCTGTGAGTCATAAATATGACTCACAGGTATACCGCTCGCGGGAGTGCTACGTCCGGTCGGCGCCGGACCGGCCGGTGCCCCGGGTTGCGCTGAGCGGCGGGAGGTCAGCTGCCGATCAGCTCGGCGCGGGGGTGGAAGGTGCGGCGGTAGGCGGACGGGGCGACGCCGATGCGCTGGTGGAGTTGCTGGCGCAGGGCGGCGGTGGTGCCGAAGCCGCAGCGGTGGGCGATCTGGTCGACGGTGAGGTCCGTCGTCTCCAGCAGCAGTCGAGCGTGGTCGGTGCGTTGTTGGAGCAGCCACTGTGCCGGGCTCAGCCCGGTCTCCGAGCGGAAGCGCCGGGTGAAGGTGCGCACGCTCATCCGGGCCTGTTCGGCCAGGTCGCGCAGCGCGATCGGCTCGTGCAGCCGCTGCCGCGCCCACTCCCGGGCGCCGGCGGTGCTGGTGTCGGTGGCCTTGGGCACCGGCCGCTCGATGTACTGGGCCTGGCCGCCGTCCCGCCAGGGCGGCATCACGCAGCGGCGGGCCGCCCGGTTGGCCACCTCGCTGCCGTGGTCGAGGCGGATGACGTGCAGGCAGAGATCGATGCCGGCGGCCACTCCGGCCGAGGTGAGCACCTGGTCGTCGGCGATGAACAGCACGCCCGGGTCGAGGTCCACCCGGTCGTGCAGCCGGCGGAACCGCTCCGCGTACGCCCAGTGGGTGGTGGCCCGACGTCCGTCGAGCAGCCCGGCGGCGGCCAGCACGAACGCCCCGGTGCAGATCGACATCACCCGGACACCCCGCTCGTACGCCGAGCGCAGCGCCTCGGCCACCTCCGGCGCGACGGTGCCCGAGGTCAGCGCGCTGCCGTCGTGGATGCCCGGGACGATCACGGTGTCGGCGGTGTCGAGCAGCTCCAGCCCGTGGTCCGGGACCACCTGGAAGCCGGCGGTGCTGCGGACGGGTTGGCCGCCCGGGGTGCACACCCGCACGTCGTAGAAGGACGTCCCGTCGGCGCTCCGGGCGGTGCTGAACACCTGGGACGGGGTGCCGAGGTCCAGGCCGACCACCTGGTCGAGGGCGAGTACGGCGATCCGGTGCGGGCGTACGGTCATGGCCCGATTATTGCGCATGATGGCTTTCCGGCCACTCGTCGGTGCCGGCGACGCCGCCCAGACTGGTCCGCGTGAGAAAGAACAGCCGTCTGCACCCCGCCTGGCTGGTCGCCGCCGTCGCCTTCGTGGCGCTGGTCGGCGCGGCCGGCTTCCGCGCCACCCCCTCGGTGCTCCTGCACCCGTTGCACGAGGAGTTCGGCTGGCCGCTGGCCACCATCTCCGCGGCCGTCTCGGTCAACC
Source organism: Micromonospora sp. CV4 (assembly GCF_003667455.1). NCBI lineage: Bacteria > Bacillati > Actinomycetota > Actinomycetes > Micromonosporales > Micromonosporaceae > Micromonospora > Micromonospora sp. CV4. Next base: position 1,873 of record NZ_RCVI01000260.1, read on the forward strand.
TGCTGCTCTACGGGCTCACCGCGCCGTTCGCCGCCGCCCTCATGGACCGGTTCGGCATCCGCCGGGTGGTCTCCGTGGCGCTGCTGCTGGTCGCCGCGGGCAGCGGGCTGACGGTTTTCATGACCGCCTCCTGGCAGCTGCTGCTCTGCTGGGGCGTGCTGGTCGGGCTGGGCACCGGCTCGATGGCGCTGGCCTTCGTGGCGACCGTCACCGGGCGCTGGTTCGTCCGGAGGCGGGGCCTGGTCACCGGCGTGCTGACCGCCGGCGGGGCGGCCGGGCAGCTGGTCTTCCTGCCGCTGATCGCGGTTCTGGTGCGCGACCACGGCTGGCGTACGGCGGCACTCGTCGTGGCCGGAGCCGCGCTGGCGGTCGTACCCCTGGTGGTGTGGCTGCTGCGCGAGCACCCGGCGGATCTCGACCTGCCCGCCTACGGCGCGACCGAGGTCGTCGCGGCGCCACCGGCGACCGGCGGCGCGGCGACCCGGGCGCTGGGCGCGCTGGCCACCGCGGCCCGGACCCGGCCGTTCTGGCTGCTGGCCGGCGGGTTCGCGATCTGCGGCGCGACCACCAACGGCCTCGTCGGTACGCACTTCGTGCCGGCCGCGCACGACCACGGCATGCCCGAGACCACCGCCGCCAGCCTGCTCGCCCTGGTCGGGCTCTTCGACATCGTCGGCACGATCGCCTCCGGCTGGCTGACCGACCGGGTCGACAGCCGGCTGCTGCTCGGCGCCTACTACGCGCTGCGGGGGCTGTCCCTGCTGCTGCTGCCGACCCTGTTCGCCGGCACCGCCAGGCCCAGCATGCTGGTGTTCATCATCTTCTATGGCCTGGACTGGGTGGCCACCGTGCCACCGACCGTGGCGCTGTGCCGGGAGTACTTCGGCACCGCCGGGGCGGTCGTGTTCGGTTGGGTGTTCGCCGCCCACCAGTTCGGCGCGGCGATCGCCGCGACCGGCGCGGGGCTGGTCCGGGACCAGCTCGGCGACTACGCGATGGCCTGGTATGTGGCCGGCGGGCTGTCGATCGGCGCGGCCGGGCTGTCGTTGCTGCTGCGACGGCGGCCGGGCCGCCCGGTGCCGGAGGCCGTCCTGGCCGCCGCGACCGCGCCCCGGGCCTGGAGCTTCCGAGGCTGAGGTGACGTCCGGGGCTGAGGCGACGCGGCGCCGGCGGCGACCCGGCCAGCCCGGCGTCAGTCGACGACCCGGACGTCCTTCCAGAACGCCACCCGGTCACGCACCATCTCGGCGTCCGGCTTCGGCTCCGGGTAGTACCAGACAGCGTCCTCGCTGGTGCTGCCCTCGTGCACGAGGGTGTAGTAGGAGGCGGTGCCCTTCCACGGGCAGACGGTGTGCGTCGCGGACTCGCGGATCAGGTCGTCGCGCAGGGCGGAGCGGGGGAAGTAGTGGTTTCCCTCCACCAGCACGGTGTCGTCGCTCTCGGCGACGACCAGGTCGTTCCACACAGCTTTCGGCATACGACCCAGACTAGGCCGTGGCGCCGACGCGACACCGGTCGCGACGACGGCTCAGCGGGTGGGCTGCGGATCGGTGACGTCGGCCACGGTGGCCGCGAGCGCGGCGATCGCGGCGTCGGCGTCGACCGCGACGGCGAGGCCCCGCTCGCCGGCGCCGAGGGTGATCTCCCGGCCGCGCATCCGCTCGTCCGCGATCACCGGCCAGGCGGTGCTCGCGCCGAACGGGGTGATGGTGCCGCGTTCGTAGCCGGTGGCGGCGAGAGCGCCCGCCGCGTCCGGCATGGAGAGCCGGTGCACCCCGAGCAGCGTGCGCAGCTTGGGCCAGGAGATGACCCGGTCGCCGGGGGTGAGCACGAACAGGTGGTCGTCCGCCCCGCGGCGGACCACGATCGTCTTGACCACGTCCGGGACGGCCACTCCCCGGACGGCGGCGGCCTCCGCCAGGCTGCCGACCGCGCCGTGTGAAATCAGCCGGTAGGGCAGACCGGCGGAGTCCAAAGCGGCGATCGCGGGCGACGGCATGACCGCCACGGTAACCGCCGGGCCTGCCACTGGACGGGAAATGGCCACCGTCGACATCCCACGGTTTCCGCGGTACGGGCGTAAGGTGATCACATGCGCGCTGAGCGTGTGGATCACTCGATTGACCATGATCAAGCGGTGGACATGCTGCGGCGGTCGTACGCCGCGGTGCCCACGGGCGAGCCTGTCCGGCTCGCCAAACGCACCTCGAACCTGTTCCGCCCCCGGTCCGCTCCACGGACCCCGGGGCTCGACGTGAGCGGCCTCGGCCGGGTGCTGTCGGTCGACCCGACCGGGCGCACCGCCGACGTGCAGGGCATGTGCACGTACGAGGACCTGGTCGACGCGACGCTGCCGCACGGGCTGATGCCTCTGGTGGTGCCGCAGCTGCGCACGATCACCCTGGGCGGGGCGGTCACCGGCCTCGGGATCGAGTCGACCTCCTTCCGCAACGGCCTGCCCCACGAGTCGGTGCGGGAGCTGGACATCCTCACCGGCTCCGGCGAGATCATCACCGCCCGGCCGGAGGGCGAGCACGCGGACCTGTTCACCGCGTTCCCCAACTCGCTGGGCAGCCTCGGGTACGCCACCCGGCTGCGCATCGAGCTGCAACCGGTCGGCCGGTACGTGGCGTTGCGCAACATCCGGTTCACCCGGTTGGAGGCGCTCACCGACGCGATCGCCGAGGTGACCGCGACCCGGTCCTGGGCCGGCGAACCGGTCGACGCGATGGACGGGGTGATGTTCAGCCCCGGCGAGGCGTACCTGGTGCTGGCCACGTTCACCGACGCGGCGGAGCCGCCCAGCGACTACACCGGCCAGGCGATCTACTACCGGTCGCTGCGTCAACGCACCCGGGACGTGCTCACCGCGTACGACTATCTGTGGCGCTGGGACACCGACTGGTTCTGGTGCTCGGCGGCGTTCGGGGCCCAGCACCCGGTGGTGCGGCGGCTGTGGCCGGCGCGCTACCGGCGCAGCGACGTCTACCACCGACTGGTCCGGCTCGAGCACCGGCACCAGGTGGCGGCCCGGATCGACCGGCTGCGCGGCCAGCCGGCCCGGGAGCGGGTGGTGCAGGACGTGGAGATCCCGCTCGAACGCACAGCCGACTTCCTGCGCTGGTTCGCCGGCGCGGTGGGGATGAACCCCGTGTGGCTCTGTCCGTTGCGGTTGCGCGAGCCGGCGGGTCCCGGTTCCGCGCGGTCGTGGCCGCTGTATCCCCTCCGGCCGGGGCAGGACTACGTCAACATTGGGTTCTGGGGGAGCGTGCCGATCGCGCCCGGCGCCGCCGACGGCGACGTCAACCGCACGATCGAACGCAGGGTGTCGGAGTCGGGCGGGCACAAGTCGCTCTACTCCGACGCGTACTACGACCGGGACGCGTTCGATCGCCTCTACGGCGGCGACACGTGGCGCGCGGTGAAGGACCGCTACGACCCGGACCACCGGCTGACGGGACTGTACGAAAAGGCGGTAGCACGAGCATGAGCCTGACCGACCGAGATCAGGGGGCGGCGAGCGTCCCCGCCACCCCGCCGGCGGGGGGCCGGCGTACGGGTCCGACCGTGGCCGACGTCGTCCGCGCGGTCACGACCGGGCCGCTGCCGGTTCGGATCACCGGGTACGACGGCAGCGCCGTCGGCCCGTCCGACGCCGGCATCACCCTGTCGATCCGTTCCGAGCGGGGCCTGTCGTACCTGCTCACCGCTCCCGGCGACCTGGGCATGGCCCGGGCCTACGTCAGTGGTGACCTGGCGTTGCAGGGTGTGCACCCGGGCGACCCGTACGAGGCGCTGCGGGTCCTCAAGGACGAGCTGCGGCTGCGGCCACCGTCGGTGGCGGAGGGGCTGGCGCTGGTTCGCGGGCTGGGCTGGGAGCGCCTGTTGCCGCCGCCGGCGCCGCCGCAGGAGGCGCAGCCGCGCTGGAAGCGGGTGATGAACGGGCTGCGGCACTCGCGCGTGCGGGACAGCACGGCCATCTCGCACCACTACGACGTCTCGAACGCCTTCTACGAGAAGGTGCTCGGCCCGTCGATGACGTACACCTGTGCGGTGTTCCGGTCCCCGGAGGACACGCTGGAGCAGGCCCAGGCGGCGAAGTACGACCTGGTCGCCGGCAAGCTGGCGCTGAAGAAGGGGATGCGGCTGCTGGACGTGGGCTGCGGCTGGGGCGGCATGGTCCGGCACGCCGCGCGCGAGTACGGCGTCAAGGCGCTCGGGGTGACCCTGTCGAAGGCGCAGGCGCAGTGGGCGCAGGCGGCGATCGAGCGGGAGGGGTTGACCGAGCTGGCGGAGGTGCGGCACCTGGACTACCGGGACGCGCCGGCGGAGCAGTTCGACGCCATCTCCTCGATCGGGTTGACCGAGCACATCGGGGTGCGCAACTACCCGGCCTACTTCGGGGCGCTGCGCAGTCGACTGCGGCAGGGTGGGCGGCTGCTCAACCACTGCATCACCCGCGCGGACAACCGGGCGCCGCACCGCTCCGGCGCGTTCATCGACCGGTACGTCTTCCCCGACGGGGAACTGGCCGGTCCGGGTCGGCTGATCAGCGAGGTGCACGACGCCGGGCTGGAGGTGCACCACGAGGAGAACCTGCGGCAGCACTACGCGCTGACGCTGGCCGCCTGGTGCCGCAACCTGGTGGAGCACTGGGACTTCTGCGTCTCCGAGGTCGGTGCGGGCACCGCCCGCGTGTGGGGTCTGTACATGGCCGGGTCGCGGATGGCGTTCGAGCGCAACGGCATCCAGCTGCACCAGGTGCTGGCCACCCACAACGGCCCGGACGGCGTGAGCGGCTACCCGTTGCGGCCGGACTGGTTGCCCTGACCATCTGCTGAGCGTCGCCTGAAGCCGCGTCGAGAAAGTCGGCGCGGCTTCTCGCGAACCGATTGACAAACAAGTTTTGTACGTACAAACTGATTTTGCCATGAGAGACGTCCTGTACCTGGAGCAGATCGAGCAGGCCGAAGTCCTGCTCAAGCCGCAACGCGTCGAGGTGTTGCGACAACTGGCCGAACCGCGCACCTGCACCGAGGTCGCGGCCCGACTCGACCAGACGCCGCAGCGCGTCTACTACCACGTCAAGCAGCTCGTCGCGGCCGGCCTGGTCGAGCTGGTCAACGAGCGCAAGGTCCGCGGCATCACCGAGGGCATCTACCAGGCCGCCGCCCGCTCCTACTGGCTCTCGCCCCGCCTGGTCGGCCGGATCGGGCTCCGCCGGGCCCGGGACGAGCTGAGCCTGGGCTACCTGCTCGACCTGATGGAGGAGGTCCAGGCCGACATCGCCGCCCTGGACCGGGCGGCGCCCGAGCTGCCCTCGATCGGGGTCTCCGGCGAGATCCGGGTGCCGGCCGAGCAGCGCCAGCAGTTCCTGCACGACCTGCAAACCGCACTTCAGGACCTGTTCACCCGCTACGGCGGCAGCGAAGGGGATGCCTTCAAGCTTGCCGTCGCCTGCTATCCGAAAGGGAACGACAATGAGTGAGCCAATGAAGGTGCAGGCACGCCTCTCCGCGCCCGTCGAGCGCGTCCGCCAGGCGCTGACCGACCCGGCCGAGCTGCGTACGTGGCTGGCCGAGCACGCCGAGGTCGAGCTGCCCCAGCGGTACGAGTTCTGGGGCCGGTACACGCCGGAGGGCGACGCCCCGCACCAGCGACTGCTGCACGCCGACGACGACACGCTGCGCATCGGCTGGCTGCTGGACGGGGTGGAGACCACCACCGAGTTCCAGCTGACCGCCGACGGTCCGGACACCACCGTGCTGACCCTGACGCAGAGCCACTTCGACTTCGCCGAGGCGATGAGCGGCAGCAGCATCCGCGGCGTCCTGCAGACCTACTGGGCGCTGTCCATCGCCAACCTCGCCTCCCACCTGGAGGGCCGGCCGCTGCTGCCGCGGACCGACTTCACCTCCGCCGACCTGCGTGGCGAGCTGGTCATCGCCGCGCCCGCCGACAAGGTGTGGGAGTCGCTGACCGACTCCGAGCAGGCCAGTGCCTGGTTCGGCTACCCGATCGGGATCGAGCCCTGGGTCGGCGGGCGGTACGCCATGGGCGGCTTCGACGCCGGGTACGCCGCCAAGGTGGTCGACCTGGAGCCGGGCCGGAAGATGTCCGTCGACTGGGGCCCCACCGGCGTCAGCACCTGGGAGCTGGCCGAATCCGGCGGCCGGACGACACTGACCTTCGTGCAGAGCGGCTTCGACGAGAGCAACCCGCCGTACGCGGCCTGGACCGGGTCGGTGGCGGGGCTGGCGGAGCTGCGCCGCTTCCACGAGGTGCCGGCATGGCAGCCGATCTGGCTCCCGGCCGAGGTGCCCGGCCTGGACGCCGAGCCGACCCCTGCGGCGAGCTGACGCGTCACCGCCTGGCGAGCGCCGGCCCACCGCACCACGGGCCGGCGCTCGCCGCGCATTTCGGTGGCCGTGCGGGTGATTGATCGGGCTGGAGTGGGTACTGGCGTGCGATGTTCTTCATCTTTGGTCTTCGTACCAAGATCGACCGTTCGGGTGTCGCGCAGCAGGTCTGCCGCAACTGCGGTAACCACGCCGCGCAGGTGATCACCCGCCGGTCGACCAGGTTCACGCTCTTCTTCATCCCGATCATCCCGATCCGCACCCGGTACGCACAGCAGTGCACGTTCTGCGGAGCGCAGTACGAGATTTCCCGGTCCGACGCCGAGCGCCTCGCGGTCAGCTGAACCGCAGATGGCCCGCTTCCTGTGTTGGCTGATCGGCCGCCAACCCGCGCCCGTCGGCGTTCCGGTCCACACCGTCCCGCGTGCCCCCTGCACGCCCGGCCGGCGGAGACGCCGCCGTGCGCGCCGTCCGCTGGCCGGCACCGCGCTGCCCCGCTCACCCTGGAACCGCTCCGCCGGCCGCTGACCACCGGAGCGCGGGCCTGTCGGTCAGGTGGCCGCCATCGGCGCCGGTGCGAACAGGGGCGGCATCGGATCGGCCGCCCGGATCTCGGCAACGACCTGTTTCAGTTGGCGGTAGTCGCTGCCGGCCGCGCTGATCAGGGTGTCCGCAACGGCGTGGTTGCCGAGGTGACACTCGGCGATGGCCCGCAGGAGAAGCGCGACGCTGCACAGGGCCGGCAGGTCAGCACTCGGCCGAATGTCGACAAGCAGCGACCGCGCATGCTCCGGCCGCTGGTTGAGCAGGTGAGCCAGGCTCATGGCGACACGGGCGGACATCGTGTGCGGCCGCACGTGGAGGGCGAGCTGGGCCAGTTCCGAGATCTCCAGCACCTCCCGGCGTTCGACCGGCGATCTGTTCACCACGGCGGCGTACAGGTACCACATCCCGAACTGGACGGTGAGCACCTGCCCGATTGCGGCGGCGGCCCTGGGATCGGTGCTGTCGGCGCGAGCCAGCGCCGCGAGCCGCTCGGCGTCGGCGATGTAGGCCGCCGTCGAGTGCGTGTGTCCCGTGCTCCAGCGCCGTTGGAAGGCGGCGAGCGCGAGTCGCGGATTGTCGCCGTCGCGAGCCGGATTCCCGGGACGATCATCAACCTCCCGATGGGCGACCGCCCGTAACATCCTGCTCACGTCCTCCTGGTAGTAGGCGGCCCGTAGCGCGGCGCCGGTGGCTGTCGGCGCCCGGAGCCAGCGGAGCAGGTTGCGGCCGTCGCTGTGCGGCGACGTGGCGGGAATGAGATTGGCCAGCCCCAGTAGCGCCGCGAAGAGCGCCGCGCCGAGCAGCGCGAGGCGTGTCAGCGGCGTGCTCGTCAGGGTCGTCGCGGCGCCGAGCGCCGCCGCGGTGCACAGGTTCGTCAGCGGGCCGCCGAGGTAGAACAGCACCATCCGCACCGGCAACGCGGTCTCCGACGGCGCCGGCCGGACCGACACCTCGCTCCGCCACCCGGTGAAGGGTGCGATACGGACGGCGACGACCGGCAGACGCAGCAGCTTCGCCGCGACGAGGTGCCCGCACTCGTGCAGGACGACGTGCGCCCAGAACGACACGGCGGTGAAGCCGACGGCCGCGATCGCACCCGTTACGGACTCGGTGACGAGCAGCCCGAACGTCATCCCCTCCAGCACCAGGAGGATGGACGCGGCGACCAGCCGTCGGCGGGGGAGGGGCACCGGGTGATGGTACGGCCGCAACGGGCAGTGGCCCAGGCCCTGGCGCGGCCGTCCTGTGTGGCCGGACCGGCTCGATTTGCGCGGCCGTCCGGTCCCTGGTGGGCGCCTCCGGCGCTGGCTAGGCTTTCGGGGTTTGCCGTGGACCGGTCCGCCCGAGGGTGCACGCACGACGAAGAGCCGGAGCGACCGTGTCGCCACAGGACGTGAAGCATGCCGCGGGGGTGCGCACCCCCGCAGAAGCGCCGTCCGCAGGAGCGCCGGGCGCCAGCGGGCGGACCGGCGACGGGTGCCGCGCCCGCGCGAACGGGACCTACCGGTGTGCTCGTCGCGGGCGCGGTCCTGGTGGCGGAGGCGTTCTGGCTGGTTGCCGCGTTACCCGGCGCCGCGCTGGTCAGCGACCTGGGCGCGCTGCTGGTCGCGGGTTGGGCCACCGTCGCCTGCGTCGGGGCGGCCCGCCGTCAACCAACCCCACTGCGCCGGTTCTGGACACTGCTCGCGGTCACCATGGCGCTCGCCGCGCTCGGCCGGGCGACCTGGACGGCGCAACGGCTCGGCGGCGGCGACCTGCCGCACACCCCGCTGGTCGGGGCGGTCTTCACCGTCGGCATCCTCACCGGCACCGCCGCGCTGCTCTGCTCGCCCTCCGCGCCCCGGACCGCCGTCGGACGGGCCCGGACACTGCTGGACGGGGTGATCGTCGCGCTGGCCCTGGTGCCGATCGGCTGGGTGCTGGTGTTCCGTGGCGTCGCCGCCGCCGAGCTGGCCGACCCGGCCCGCACGCTGGGGTTGCTCTACCCGATGTTCGACCTGATGCAGCTCACCATCCTGGTCACGGTCGCCGGTCCGGTCCGAACGGCGTGGCGGCCGATGAGCGTGCTCGCGGCCAGTCTCACCATCCGGGTGCTCGCCGACGTCGGGTACGTCTCGCTGGTCGCGCGCGGCGACTACGCCGCCGGTCACGTGATCGACCTGTGCTGGCCGCTGAGCTACCTGCTGATCGGCCTAGCCGCCCGGTACCCACCGCCGCCGGACTGCGACGGCACCGACGACACCGCCGAGGCGTCGCCACCGCCGTGGTGGCGGGTGGCGCTGCCGTACCTGCCGGTCGGCGGGGCGATCATCGCGGTGGTGCTGGCCCGCCGGCCCACCGGGCAGACCCCGCAGCTGGTCTTCGTGACGATGATGGCGCTGCTCGCCGCCCTCGCCGTACGCCAGGGGCTGGCCGCCAACGAGAACCTGCGTCTGGTGGTCCGGCTGCGCCGGCTCGCGTACGGCGATCAGCTCACCGGGCTGCCCAACCGGCTGTTGTTCAACCGGCGGCTGCGCCTGGCCCTGCGCGACGGCCGGCCGGTGGCCGTGCTGCTGCTCGACCTGGACGGGTTCAAGCAGGTCAACGACCGGTTCGGGCACGCCACCGGCGACACCCTACTCACCGGGCTGGCGGCCCGGATGCGAGCCGCGGTCGACGGTGACGGCACGATCGCCCGGCTCGGCGGTGACGAGTTCGCGGTGCTGGTCGACGGCGACCGGCCGGTGCCTCCGGAGCAACTCGCCGAGCGGCTGCTGGACGCCCTGCGACCCTCCGACGGGGACGAGGATGTCGGGGTGCACCCGTCGGCGAGCATCGGCATCGCCGAGTACGGGCCGCAGCACGCCTCCCACACCGACCTGCTGCGCGACGCCGACATCGCCATGTACGCGGCCAAGGCGGCCGGGAAGTCCGCGTACCGGACGTGCACCCCGGCGCTGCGCGAGTCGGCCGTCTCCCGGGCCGAGCTGATCGCCGACCTGCGCCGCGCCGTCGACGAGGAGCAGCTGCACCTGGAGTTCCAGCCCATCGTCGAGCTGGCCACCGGTGCGGTCCGCAGCGCCGAGGCGTTGGTGCGCTGGCGGCACCCCCGGCTCGGGGTGCTGCCGCCGGCCCGGTTCCTGCCGCTGGCGGAGGAGACCGGGCTGATCCTGCCGATCGACCGTTGGGTCATCCACGAGGCGTGCCGGGCGGCGGCGACCTGGCGGAAATGGGCACCGGAGGCGACGGTCGCGGTGAACATCTCCGCAGCGCACCTGCGCCGGCCGGACCTGATCGCCACGGTCACCGCGGCCACCGCCGGGGTCGGGTTGGCGCCGCGCGCGTTGACCCTGGAGCTGACCGAGTCGGCGCTGATCGAGGGGACCGAGGCGGTGCTGGAGCGGCTGCGCCAGCTCCGGGAACTGGGCATCGGCATCGCCATCGACGACTTCGGCACCGGCTACTCGTCGTTGAGCTACCTGCACCGCATCCCGGCGACCGAGCTGAAGATCGACCGCTCGTTCGTGGCGCGGCTCGGCACCGACGACGAGCGGGCGTACGCCACGGTGGAGATGGTCACCCGGCTGGCCGGCGCGTTCGACCTGGCGGTGGTCGCCGAGGGCGTGGAGACCGAGCGGCAGCACGCGGCGGTCACCGCGATCGGCTGCCCGCGCGGCCAGGGCTATCTGTACGGGCGGCCGGACGGTCCCGGCACGGTGGGCCAGAATCGGCCTTGACCCTGACGTAGCGGCAGGCGGGAGCCTGGTTTCCGGAAGGGAGGGGAACCATGGCGTACACGGTGGGTCAGGTGGCGAAGGTGGCCGGCGTGACGGTACGGACGCTGCACCACTACGACGAGATCGGGCTGCTCTCGCCGAGCGGGCGGACCCCGGCCGGTTACCGCCGCTACGACGACGCGGACCTGGAACGGTTGCAGCTCGTCCTGTACTACCGGGAGCTGGGTTTCCCACTGGAGGAGATCGCCGCCATCATCGACGACCCGGCGGCCGATCCGGCCGCGCACCTGCGCCGCCAGCACGAGTTGCTGACGGTACGGATCCAGCGGTTGCAGGAGATGGTCACGGCGATCGAGTTCGCGATGGAGGCGAGCAAGTTGAACATCCAACTCACCCCGGAGGAGCGGTTCGAGGTCTTCGGCGACTTCAACCCGGAGGAGCACGAGGCCGAGGCCGAGCAGCGGTGGGGCGACAGTGACGCGTACCGGGAGTCGATCCGGCGCACTTCCCGCTATGGCAAGGACGACTGGCTGCGGATCAAGGCGGAGAACGAGGACTGGGGCCGGCGGATCGTCGCGGTGCTGGCCTCGGGCGCCCCGGCGGACAGCCCGGAGGCGATGGAGCTGGCCGAGGAGCACCGGCAGATCATCAGCCGCTGGTTCTACGAGTGCTCGTACGAGGTGCAGACCGGGTTGGCCGACATGTACATGGCCGACGAGCGGTTCACCCGGCACTACGAGAACATCGCCCCGGGCCTGGCGGCGTACCTGAACGAGGCGATCCACGCCAACGCGATCAGCCGCGCCTGATCGAGCGGGAGGGCGACGGGGACAGGGCTCGGTGCGGTCCGGCTAGTCTGGCCGGACCGCACCGCGGTCAGCGTCGATCGGCCACCGGCCGGCGGGCGCGCCGCTCGGGGGAGATGACCGTGAACAAGCCGAAGTTGGTCGCCGCGGGCGCCGTCCTGGCCGTGGCGATCGCCGCCGGGGTCTGGGCCCTGGTCGCCGGGGGCGACGAGCCCGAAGCGGGTCGCCCGGCGGCCGGCGCGTCGCCCGCCCCGGCGGCGACCGACCCGGTCAGCGTGCTGGTCGCCGCCGCGGCGAAGATCGACCAGCAGACCTACAAGCTGACCCTGGGCGCCGGCGGGGAGGCGGGCGGGGACGGCACGGTGGTGCTCTGGGACCCGAAGGCACGCCGCGGCCTGGAGACCACCTCGCTCAAGGTGCCCACCGGCGAGGTGAAGATCGAGCGGCTGACCACCGGGCCGGACGTGTACGTGCGGATCACCGCCCCGGACCGCCGGATCCCGGTCTGGGACGGCCGCACCTGGTGGCACGTCGGCGCACCGGGCGCGCCCCCTGCCAAGCAGGGCCTGGACAACACCCGGCTGGCCGCCACGTTGACCGCGCCGGCCGAGGTCCGGCAGACCGGCGTCCGGGAGTACGCCGGCACGTTGGACCTGCGCGAGAGCGGCGCGGTGCTGGGCAGCGGGGTCGCAGGGGTGCTGGGCGACCGGGCCGCGGCGGTGCCGTTCACCGCCACCGTCGACGAGCAGGGGCGGCTGGTCCGCTACCGGATCGAGCTGGCCAGCGAGCAGTCGCAGACCGCGCGGCTGGACCTGACGTACTCGGACTTCGGGCTGCCGGTGACGGCCGAGCCGCCGGCGGCCGACCTGGTCGGCGAGGATCCGCCGGCGAACATCCCCGGCGCCTGAGCCGGCTCACTCCTCGTACGCCCCCTCGGTGGGGGTGACCAGGAAGTCGTAGACGGTGCGGGCCATCCGGCGGACCGTCTCGTCGCCGGTCTCCATCGGCCCGGCGGTGAGGAACGCGACGGCGGTCTCCGAGCCGGGGATCAGGTAGTAGCCGACGTCGTGCGAGGCGTCCGGCAGGTCGCCCGTCTTGTGCGCGACCGGCACCCCGGGCGGCAGCGCCGCCGGGATCTTCGTGTTGAGCGTCTGTTCCCGCATGAACCCGATCATCAGGTCGCGGGAGGCGGGGCTGAGGATCTCGCCGTCCCAGACCGCGCCGAGCAACGACACCACGTCGTCGGGGCTGGTGTAGTTCTCCTCGCCGCGCTGGGCGGCCGCGCTGTCGAGCATCCGACGGGCCAGGATGGTGGACCGCTGGTTCATGGAGTCGATCAGCGCGTTGACCGGGGCGAACCCGCCCAGGTAGGTGATCAGCACGTTCGCGGCGATGTTGTCGCTGTATTTGATCAGGTACTGGGCGAGCCGGTGCAGCGTGACCACCTGCGGGAACGTCTCGAACTGCAACTGACCGGTGCCGCCGACCACGTCGGCCGGGGTGACCAGCACACCGTCGTCGAGGGAGACCTGTCCACAGTCGACCCGACGGAGCAGCTCGACCAGGATCCACAGCTTGATCACGCTGGCCGCCTTGGGGCGGAGCGCGCCGTTGACCGCGATCTGCTGATCGCCGTACCGGCCGGACAGGTCCCGGACGGTGACGCCGGACGGGTTGAGGCTCGCGTCGGCGACCACCCGGGCGAGCTGCCCGCTGAGCGGGAACAGTTCGGCTCCCGCGACCGGATCGGTGGGCGGCTGCGGGCTGGTGACCACCACGCCGGTCAGCTCGGTCGGCGGGTGGTGGCGCCGGGTCACCGCCAGCGTGCCCTGGCTCCGCCCGACCAGCGGCACCCGGTACCGGTAGCTGCGCCCCTCGACGGTGACCTCGCCGCTGGCCACCCCGGCGGCGACGCGCATGTCCGGGTCGGCGACCCGCCCGGTGTCGCCGTCGCAGGCCCGGTACCGCACGGTGTGCCCGAGCGAGTCCACCGCGAACACCCCGCCGGGGAACGACAGCCAGGACACCTCGCTGGTCGGCGCCCGCTCCGGCGTCGGCTCCACACCGGGCTCGTCGCTCTGCTCGGCCCCGTACCCCGGTTCGGCCTGGTGTGTGGGCTCCGGCGTGGCGGCCGGGCCGGGGCCGTCCGCGGTGGCCGGCCCGGTCGTCGCGACCACGGCCAGCGCGACCGCCGCCGTCAGCCACTTCAGGGGTACGCGGCTGAATGGGCCCGACTGGGAAGATGAGCGTTTCTTGTCGCTTTTTCTCACGTTTGCACGATATGGAGCGAGAGGGGCGGCGGGGCCGGTCAAGATTGGCGTCACCCATCCGGGCGGCCGCGTCCTGATGAGCGCGATACCTCAGAGGTATAAATATGACTCCCAGGTATCAGAGTCATCAGCGACACCAGCCCCGGGGACGGGCCGGCCGCACGGGTCAGGTCGGTGGTGACGCGGGGAAGTGCTCCGTGGGCAGGCCGGGTGCCAGCCGACGCATGGAGAAGAACGTGGGCGCCAGGGCGTCGTACAGCTCGGCGAAGAGCGGCAGCAGCGACGCGTACGTGGCGGCGGCGGCCGCGTCGGGGCGGACGGTCTCCTCGATGCGCGCCAGGTCGGTGGCCACGTCGATGCTGGGGATCATCCCCAACGCCTGCATGCCGAGCAGGGCCGCGCCGAAGCCCGACCCCTCGGGCCCGGCCGGGAAGCTCACCGGCAGGCCCAGCACGTCGGCGAGCATCTGCCGCCACAGGCCGCTGCGGGCGAAGCCACCGCCGGCCCGGATCTCGCGGACCTCGTTGCCGGCCGCACGCACGGAGTTGAGCACCAGCGCGAGCTGCTGGCAGACCCCCTCCAGCGCGGCCCGTATCAGGTGTTCGCGGCGGTGCGAGTGGGTCAGCCCCACGTACGCGCCGCGCGGCAGCGCGCTCCAGTGCGGCGCTCGCTCGCTGTGCAGGTACGGCAGCATGATGAGCCCGCCCGAGCCGACCGGCGCCCGGGCGGCCAGCGCCACCAGCTCCTCCTCGGAGCGCTCGCCCAGGTCCGGGGCGAGCGCCTCGCCGGCCCAGCGGAGCACGATGCCGCCGTTGTTGATCGCGCCGCCGACCACCCAGCGGTCCTCGGTCAGCGCGTAGCAGAACACCCCGCCGAGCGGGTCCACCCCGGGCCGTTCGACCATCACCCGCATGGCGCCGCTGGTGCCGATCGTGCAGGCCACCATGCCGGGCTGCACCGCGCCGAGGCCCAGGTTGGCCAGTGGCCCGTCGCCGGCGCCGACCACCACCGGGGTGCGCTGCGGCAGGCCGGTCGCCGCCGCGGCCTGCGGGGTGATCCCGGGCAGCACTGTGGTGGTGGAGACCAGTTGGGGTAGCTGCTCCTCGGTGATGCCGGCGATGGTCAGCGCCTCGCTGTCCCACTCCAGCCGGTGGATGTCCATCAGGCCGGTGGCCGAGGCGACGGAGTGGTCGGTGACCAGCGCGTCGCAGAGCCGCAGCAGCACCCAGTCCTTGATGCCGACCCAGTGGGCGACCCGTTCGAAGAGTTTCGGCTCCTGCTCCGCGAACCAGAGCAGCTTGGGCAGCGGCGACATCGGGTGCATCGGCGTCCCGGTCCGCCGATGCAGGGCCAGACCCGACGGCACCGCCCGCAGGCGTTCGGCCTGCCGGGTGGCTCGCGCGTCGGCCCAGGTCACCGATGGGGTCAGCGGGCTGCCGGCGGCGTCGAGCCCGATCAGGCTGTGCATGGCGGAGCCGAACGACAGCGCGTCCACCGGCTCGGTCAACTCGGCCACCACCGCGCGGATCGACTCCAGCACCGCGTCGAGGATGAGCTGCGGGTCCTGCTCGGCGTACCCGGGCTGCGGACCGTCGAGCGGGTAGCCGACCGACTGGGTGGCGAGCTGCCGGCCGCCGGTGTCGTACGCGACGGTCTTGGTGCTGGTGGTGCCGATGTCGACGCCGACCACCACCCCGAACCGGGTGCCCTGCGGCACGATCGTCACCCCCTCCGATACGGCGGTGCCGCGGCGTCGCCACCCCTGCGGCTGACGTTACCGAGACAGCGACCGCCCCCGCAGGGCACGCGGAAAGGTGCACCATCGCCCTATCGTGCGGTTTGCGCCGCCGATCGGTTACTTCGCCCCGTTCTGGCGTGTCTGGGTGGCGCGCCACCGCTGTTAACACGAGTGACACCCCGGTTGGTGGCCTGCGCGGCGAAGGAGTCGGCGTGGCAAAGACTGATTCGACGGGTTCCACATGGCGGTACCGGTGGGCGCACCGGCAGAACGTTCGGCGGGTCAGCACGTTCCGCGGCGCCGAGGCGGCGTGGCGGCGACGCGACGACGAGTTGCAGCGGCTGCGCGCCCTGGCCGCCGACTTTCAGGGCTCCGCGGCAGCCGGCGCCGGCCTACCGCTGGAGTTGGCCGGCGACGAGGTGGTGCTCTGGGCGCTGCCGGCGGCGCAACTGGTCGAGGTGCGGCACACCACGGTGCTGCCCGCGCCGGATCTCACGGTCGCCCCACCGCCCGGGTCGCTGCGCCCGCGCCGCCCGGACGGAGTCCGGGTCACCGACGCCGGCATGGCGGTGATCACCAGCCGCCGGCTGGTGCTGCTCGGCGGTCGCGGCCGGCGCGACTGGGCGTACGGCCGGATGACCGGCCTGGCCCACGACCCGGCGGCGCCGGTCACCCTGATCCAGGTGCTGGACCGGCGGCGTACCTCCGGGCTGATGCTGCCCACCGACGCGGCGGCGGACTTCCGGTTCAAGCTCACCCTGGCCTTCGCCGACGCGATCGAGCAGCGACCCGCGGTGCTCGCCCAGCTCGACGAGCTGATCGCCGAGCACGCCCAGCTCAAGCCGTTCCGGCCGGCCGTGGCAACGCCCGCGCAGGCCCGGCTCTCCGCGCTGGTGCCCGGCGGGCGGCGGACCGTCGCCGTGGCCGCGGCCGTCGCGCTGCTGGTGCCGGCGGCCCTGATCGAGTCGGACCCGTCCGACCCGACCGGTGGCGCCGAGGTCGCGGTCGCCGCCACCCCCGCGCCCACCCCCAGCGTGGTGCCCGCGCTGGTCCGCCCGGCGGCCTCACCGCCAGCGCCCCGCGCATCGTCGAAGCCGGCGAAGCCGACGCGCCCGTCACCCAACCCGACGCGCGAGCCGCGCTGCGGAGCGCCGGCCAATTCGCTGGGGTACGACTTCTGCGGCGGCGCCCGCATCCGCCGGCCGGCCGCCGAGGTGTGCGACTGGTTCGACTGCGTGCCGCAGTTCTGGGCCGGCCGGGGCTACCTGGTGCAGTGCCGGGACGGGTCGGTCAGCCTGACCGGCGGTCGGTCGAACGCCTGCGCCGAGCATCGAGGCGTGCGGCGAACTGTGACAAGGTGACCGTTTAATGCCTGTTTGGGACCTTCCGGCGTTCCCGGTCGGCCAGAATCAACGGGGTGGAGATCCGGTCCGACGACGGCGCCCGGGTGCGAATCCGCCCGGTCGGCTACCAGCCCGGCATCGATCCGCCCGACGACCCCGACCGGGCCGTGCCCGGTTGGCGCGACTGGCTGCTCATCGAGGTGGACGCCCGCACCGCGGACGGCCAGACCTGGTCGCACCACTACCCGAGCCTGATGGTCGAGGAAGCCCGCGCTCTGGGCGGCTGGCTGCGCGGGCAGGCGACGGCGGCCGTCGGGCCGAGCCCGCCACCGGCGCTCGTCCGCTTCACCGAACCCAACCTGGCCCTGCGGACCCGGGTGATCCGCCGTCGCCGGCTGGAGCTGACCGTGGAGTTCTCCGCCGAGTCGCTGCCGCCGTGGATGCGCCGGCCGCCCACCGCGATCTATCCACTGATCCTCACCGTCTCCGCGGACGCCCTCGCCGTCGCCGCCGAGCAGTGGGCCGAGCACTGCGAGGCGTACCCGCCGCGCGCGCCGTCGCGGTTTCCGGCCCGAGGTCCGATGCCCGGCCCGCTTGGTAACTGACCTGGCACTGGCGGGAACCGGGCCGGGCCGTTCGTCGGCCCGGCTCCACCGCATGTCACGCCGGGGCCGGCCGTCTCGTCACCGGTGCATGAGAAGAATCGTGCGACCCGCCGCCGCCCTGCTCGGCCTGGCCAGCGCGGTCGTCGGCGTGTGGGCGCTGCTCGCGCCGGCCTCGTTCAGCGCCTGGGCCGACTTCCCACCACACCGGCACTTCGTGCACGACGTCGGCGCCTTCCAACTCGGCATCGGCGTGACCCTGCTGCTCGCCACCATCTGGGCCGACGCGCTCACCGTGGCGCTGGCCGGCTACGCCGTCGGCGGGACGGCCCACACGGTGGTGCACGTCGCCGACCGCAACCTCGGCGGCACCACCGCGCAGACCCTCGCGATCGCCGGCGCCGTGGTGGTGGCCGGAGTGGTGATCGCGTACCGGTGGCAGGAGCGGGGCTGGGTGCTCGGCACGGTTTCGCCGTCCAACGTGCCGGAGCTGACCCCGTTCGGGCGCCAGAAGACGGTCCTGCTGACCACGTACCGCCGCGACGGCCGCCCGGTCGCGACGCCGGTGAGCATCGCCGTGGCCGGCGACCGGGCGTACGTGCGCAGCTTCGAACGGGCCTGGAAGACCCGGCGGATCGGCAACAACCCGACGGTTACCGTGGCGGCCTCGACCGCGCGCGGCGTGCCGACCGGCCCGGCGGTCCAGGCCACCGCCCGCCGGCTGGCCGGCCCGGAGTACGACGCCGCCGCCCGCACGCTGCGCCGCAAGTACCCGCTGCTGCACGGGGTGCTCGTACCCCTGATGCACCGCCTCGGACGGCGCAGGACCGGCCGGACCGTGCACTTCGCGCTGGTGCCGGCGGGGACGACGGACCGGTAGCTGTCAATTCTCTCCTTTCGGGAACAAAGGGAAGCATCGATCCCGTCGGCGTTGCCTGTCCCGTACATGAGCGGTTGTACCGCGTGTGACCGTGACCTCACTGGCATGTGCCCCCTGGCGGATCGCCTGGGCCGAGCGCGAGAACGACCGGCGGCAGCGCGCGTACCGCGACGCCACCGCCGCCTGGCTGCGCCGCAACGACCACCTGGCCCGGCTCCGCATCGAAGCCGCCGGCTTCCTCGGGTGTACGCAGCCGCGCGCCGGCCTGCCGGTGGACCTCGCCGACGACGAGCTGGTCTTCCGCGTACTCCCCGTCGCCGAGCTGGTCGAGGCCGAGGCGCGGCACGTCGCCGGCCTGCCCACGCCGGGCCCCGTCACCTTCGCCGAGACACCCGCCGGCGCCCTGCCGACCGGCCTGCGGGTCGTCGACACCGGCGTGGCCGTCGTGACCAACCACCGGCTGGCCTTCGCCGGGCGCGAGCGCCGACGCGAATGGCGGTACGCGGACCTGGCCGCCCCCGCCCACCACGCCGACGTTCCCCTCACCCTCCTGCACGACCACAGTCGACTGAGCGGGCTACGTGTCCCCGCCAGCGCCGTGGTGAACTTCCGCTTCTACCTCAGCCTCGCGGTCGCTGCTTTTGCCGGAACGCGCGCCACCGTCACCGCGCAGGTCGACGCCCTGCTGGACGCCCACCAGGGCGCGCGGCCTTCGCCGCCGTCACCCGTCGATCCGGACGCGGCTCCGCTGACGGCGCTACGCCCCGACCGCCGGGTGGTCGCCGTCGCCGCCGTCGCGACGGTGGTGTTCGGGACACTGGGCCCCGGCGCACTCGGCCCCGGACAGGCAGGCTCCGTGCAGCGGGCAGAGGCCACCACGGTCACCACCGTGGACGCTCCGACGGCCATCGACGCCCTCGTCCCGGCCATTCCCGTCGGCCCGGTGGCGCCGGAGCGGGGGAGAGCCGGGTCGGTCGGCCGTACGCTGCCGGCCCGAACCACCGCCGACGCCCCGTACGCCCCACCGAACACCGCAGCGCCCGCCCGGCCAGCGGTCCCGGTTGCGCCGGCACCGTCCACCGCTGTGAACCCGCCGACCGCCGAGGGCCCGCCGACCGCTCCGGGCCCGTCCGCCAGTACGGCGCCGACGCCCGGTCCGGCTCCGACCACGGACCCACCCCCGGTGGGCCGCCCGATCCTGCCCACTGCGTCGCCCACACCGACCGCGCCGGCCTCGCCGAGTGCATCGCCGTCGCCGGACGCCGCGCTGATCACGCTCTGCCTGGATCCCCTGCAACTGCCGCTGCTGGACCGGCTGCTCTGTCCACCGACCGAACCCTGACGAGTTCAGCCCGGCTCAGTCCGTGCTGCCGAAGTCGGGGACGGTGATCGTGCCGTCCTCGGCGAGGGGGAAGCCGGGGTTCCAGGCGATCTCCCATACGTGACCGTCCGGGTCGGTGAAGTAGCCGGCGTAGCCGCCGTAGAACGTCGCGCGGGCGGGTTTGGTCACCTTGGCGCCGGCGGCCACCGCCGTGGCGATCACCTCATCGACCTCTGCCTGCGACCGGACGTTCTGCGCCAGGGCCGCGCCGCCGAAGCCGTCGGTGCCCCGATCGTCGACGCCCGCGTCGTCGGCGAGCTTGTCCCGGCCCCACAGCACCACCGCCAGGCCGCCGGCCTGGAAGAAGACCGTCTCCTCGACCTCCTGGCCGCGCCAGCCGAGCTGTTCGTAGAAGGCTCTTGCGCGTGCCACGTCGGTGACGCCGAGGGTGACCAGGCTGATCCGTTGTTCCATGGCGGCAGGTCCAATCAAGCTGGGGCGTGGCAGACGGCTTCGACGTTGTTGCCGTCCGGGTCGCGGACGAACGCGGCGAAGTAGCTCGGGTGGTACTCCGGCCAGACCCGGGGCGCGTGCAGCACCTCTGCGCCGGCCTTGATGGCGGCGTCGTAGAAAGCGGCGCTGGTCGGCACGTCGCCGACCTGGACGGACATGTGGTCGATCATTGCAGGCTTATCCACGCGTCAACGGGTGGGACGAACGCCACGCTAGCGGCGGGGTGTGACGCGCCCGCGTTCGTAGCGGCTCGCCACGGAAGAGCGCCCCGCCGTTCCGCCGACCTCGTTGGCCAACCCGCTGACGCCGTCGATGGCGTAGGTCGGCCTCAGCCTCGGGGCTGGTCGCCGAGGCGGTGACGGATTCCTCTCCCAGTCGATGTAACGCCGCGCCGGCGACCGTCGCCAAACGTCCGGAAGCATCGGTGATCTTGGCTTTATCCGGATTGCCGTGGGGTGGCCACAACAGGCCACCGTCCCTACGGACAGGAGTTGTATGAGCATCCTCCACCGACGGTCGGGCGCGGCACTCGCGCTGGCCGTCCTCGCCACCACCCTCGGGTCGGTGGCCGTCGCGAGCCCCGCGTCGGCCGCCGTGGATCGTGCCGACCTCACGGTCGGGCTCACCGTCGACCGGGCGCGGATCCCCGTGCAGGGTGAATCCGTGATGACGGACGTGACGGTCGCGAACGCGGGGGTCGCGACCGCCGACGGGGTCACCGTGACCGTCGACCTGCCCGCCAACGCGTACGTCGCTGGCGAGGGCCCAGCGGCGGACGGCTGGCAGTGCGCGCTGAGCCCCACCCTGGTCTGCGTCCACGCTGCGCTGCCCGCCGGGCAGAAGGCCGCGCCGTTGACCTTCGGGGTGCGGTTCCGGCCCGGCGCCGACGGCGAGACGGGCGACATCACCGCCACCGTCTCGTCGACCAGCCGAGAGTCCAGCACCCGCAACAACACCACCCGGCAGACCGTCACCTACGACGCCGGCGTCGTCTACCCCGACCTCTACGTCTCCAGCGTGGTGCAGATCCCCGGGTACGAGGTGCTGGCCGGGGAGTGGGTCAAGCACCCGATGCACTTCGCCAACAACGGCACCCAGACCGCCGAGGACGTTCGGGTCCGGGTCACCGCCGCCGCCGGTCTCTTCGGGGGCGTCGGCGACCAGTCCGACCCGTCCTGGCAGTGCACCACCGTCGTCACCGACCAGGAGTGGGAGTGCGTCAACGGCCCGCTCGCCCCGGGCGCGCAGACCCCGGTGCTCTCGTTCAGCGGCCGGGTGCCGGAGGGCGGCCAGCCCGGCGATTTGTTGCCGGTGACCGTCACCCTCTCCACCAGCACCCCCGGCGAGAACCCGCGCGGCAACACGTACCAGGGCGGCTTCGTCTACGGCACCGCCGCGTACCTGACCGGCCGGGTCTGGCTCGACGCGGACGCGGACGGGCAGCGCGACCCGGAGGAGACCGGGCTGTCCGCCGGTGAACTGGCCCTGTCGGTGCTGCCGTCCGACGGCCCCGCGCAGAACATCAGCGTCAACGCGGACGGCACCTACCGGGTGGCGCTGCGCGACGGGCAGCACGAACTGCACGCCGAACTCTTCTCCACCACGTACCGGTTCACCACGCCGGACACGGGTGACGACGCCACCGACTCCGACGTCTTCGTCACCTTCGACGTGCCGGACCAGCAGTCGGCGCAGTCCGACGCGGTGCAGCTCGCGCAGGGTGCCGAGACGGCCCTCGACATCGGTCTGGTCAGCGTCGGCTGACGAGGTCGCCCACGTGGGCCCTGGCCGGCGCGCTGCCGCCGGTCAGGGCCCCCGTCTCCCGCGGTGAAGCGTGCGGAGCTGGCAGGCGGCCGAGGCGGTACGGAGGCTCGTGGGCATGGCCGTCCATTGCGGACGGCTGCGATATAGCGAGCCGGGCCAGCAGAGAGCCCGGCACTAAGATCTCGCCTGGCCGTCGGTACGCGGCCGGCCGACACGGGGAGGTGTCATGCGGCGTCGTCAATTGCTGGCGTCCGGGATAAGCGCGGCGATCGGGCTCGGTGCCGGGGAGCTGCTGAGAGCAGCGCCGGCCGTGGCCGGGACGGCTCCGGTGAAGAGCGTCGGGGTCCAGCTTCCGGTGAACGACCTGCGGGCGATCGAGCTCGACGAGGCGCGCGGCCGCCTGTACATCGCACAGGGGGTCGGTGGTGGCCTGCCGCTGGTGGTGACCGACCTCGACGGCCGCCTGCTGTCCCGGGTCACCGCCGTCGCTGACATTTCCGACCTCGTCCTCAGCGACGACGGACGCATCCTGTACGCGGCCCAGGGCTTCAACCGGATCATCGCGTTGGATGCCGCCACGCTCACCATCATCGCCAGCTATCCCGCCCCCGTCGGCGCCCACCTGTACACGGTCGAACCGACCGGCGGGAAGATCGTCGGCGGGTTCATCGACGCCGGCATCGGCTCCGGCGGTCTGCTGATCTGGTCCGCGCCCGGGACCCCGCCGGTGGTCTACACCGCAGGCCCCAACTACCACCCGATCATCGACGCCAGTCCCGGCGCGCCCGGTCTCCTCGTCGCGGGCGACACCGGGTATTCACCCGTCACCACCTACGTCATCGACGTCTCCGGTGACAGCCCGACGATCGTCGCCCGGCGGGACCACACCGGCAGCAATCTCATCGACTACGCCGTGAGCCCGGACGGCACCGAAGTGGTGGAGACGGTGGGCCACCCGTACGAGCACGCCTCGTACCGGTTGCCGGATCTCGCCGACGCCAACGTCTATCCGAGCGGCGTCTATCCGCAGGACGCCGCCTGGTCCGGGGACGGCTCGACCGTCGCCATCGGCCGCGCGTCGACCGCCTCCGGCGATGCCGACGTCTACCTCTACGGCAAGGGCAGCACGGTCCCGACGTACGCCGTCGACTTCCGCAGCGGCGACAGCCTCTGGGAGGGCACGCTGCTGGTGAACCGGGACGGCACCCGGGCCTGGGCGGTCACCTCGACCGACCCCTACCAGGAGACTCAGCTGCTGCACTCCTTCGGGCCGGCGCATCCGCCGATGGCGCCGGTCACCGACCTGGCCGTCACCGCCCAGGTCGGGAGCGGCAAGGAAAAGCAGACCGCTCAGCTCGCCGTGACGTGGAGCTCGCCCATCGGTGACGACAATTACTGGTGGATCACCGCGTCGACCAATGGCGGGGCGGAGCGGGAGTTCTGGCGCGGCAAGCTGGACGCCAGCGGCAGATATACCCTCACCTACCCGCTGCCTCGCGGCACCACCACCTTCACGGTCCGGTTCCGCGACTACTACCAGTTCTACCCGGACGGCTACGCAACCGCGACGTTGCAGCGATGAGCGCACCGGTCCGGCAGCGCTGTCCGCTCCTCCGCTACGGCGTACTGCCGCTGCTGCTGCTCGCGACCAGTCTTGCCGGTTGCGCCAGGTCCGGTGCTGCCGGAGCCGACACCGCATGGGCCACCCCGGCGCCCACCGTCTCCGCGACGGCGCCCACGGTGGCGGCGGCGACGAATGCCGCCGCGGCGGTGACCCCCACGCCGAGCAACCTGCCCGCGAGCGCCTCCCCGAAGCCCAAGCCGCGCCCGCCGGCGACAACGCGGGCCGGCTCGGCCGCCGCCCGGCCGCCCACGCCGGCCGTCAGGGCAACTCCGGCCCCGGAATTCCCTCGCGGCTACACCCTGCTGTCGCAGACCTGCGCTCTTCAGGTCGGCCAGCAGGTGTACGTCTCGCGCAGCGGCACAACGAAGGGAAACTTGCGGTTCTGCACCCAGCGGCTGCGCAAGAACGACACGGGCGGCTACTACCTCAACCCGTACGTATTCGTCGAACCCTTCTTCCTCGACGGCGGTCGATGGCTTCCGGACTCGCGTGAGCCGCTGAGCCTGACCATCACCTGTCGGGTGAGTCACGCCGGCGAACAGGACTACTCCCTAACCGCCACCTCACCGAGCGGGAACGGGCCCGGGCACACCGCGTCCTGCGGGCGGCTGGTGCCGCACGCGGTCACCCCGACGACGGGCAGAGAGGCCTACACGATCCGATTCAGCGGGTACACCTCGGGCGGACACTACGGCGTGCTCGCGTTCGACACCGAGGTGCACTTCCCGGGCGCAGGCAAGCCGACCCCGGAACAGCAGGTGACCGTACCCCGCTGACGCGCCCCGCACCTCCAGGCCCCAATTCAGATCGAGTTGCGCGACTGGGCCGACCGATCCGCCGTGCGCTCTGCCGAGGCCGATTTGGCGCCTCGCGTCCCGCTGCGACCGCACTGATCGTTGAACCGGTACCCGATCTGGGTGTGGCAGCACAGGAGGACAAGGTGCCGGATTACCCGAAGGCGATCGCCCTGGTCGACCGCATTGAGCCGGTGCCCCGCCGGATCCGTGCCTTCCTCGCCGGGGAGCGGGTGCTGGACACGACGCGGGCGCAGTACGTGTGGGAATGGCCGTTCTACCCCCAGTACTACATCCCGATCGCCGACGTGAATCGCAGCCTGCTGATCGATGAGCAGCGCACGGAGCAGTCGCGGCGCGGCACTGGGCGGCTGCACGGGCTGCGAGTCGGCGAGACGGTCCGTCGTGCGTGCGGGTCGTGGTACGGCGACGACGCGCTGCCGGGGCTGGCGGACACGATCCGGTTCGACTGGGCCGACCTGGACAGTTGGTTCGAGGAGGATGAGGAGGTCTTCGTACACCCCCGCAACCCGTATGCCCGGGTGGACGCGCTGCGATCCACCCGCAGCGTTCGGGTGGAACTGGACGGGGTCGTCCTGGCCGAGTCGACGTCGCCCGTGCTGGTCTTCGAGACCGGTCTTCCGACGCGCTACTACCTCAACCGCACCGACGTGAACGTCAGCCACCTCGTGCCGTCCGCGACAACGACCGCCTGCCCGTACAAGGGACGGACCAGCGACTACTGGTCCGTCCGTGTCGACGGCACAGTCCACCCGGACCTGGCCTGGTCGTACGCCTTCCCCACCGCGACGCTCCTGCCGATCGCCGGCCTGATCGCCTTCTACAACGAGAAGGTCGATCTGGTCGTCGACGGCGAGCGGCTCAGCCGACCGAAGACGCACTTCTCCTGACCGAGCTGTATTGCAGAACGCCCTTTCTTACGCTCCAATTCGACTCGGAGTCAGGCGAAGTCGGGTACCTGGTTCCGTTGCGCCGCCAGGCTCACGGGCATGACTGTTTCCACTCCTGGCCTGTCCGGCTTCCGCCGCGCCGGGGCGCTCGCCGCCGCCGCGCTGGCCGCGGTCACGCTCGGTGTCGTTCCGGGGGGCCAAGCCGAGGCCGCCGCCAGCACCCTGCCGATCGGCGACGCCGACCTGACCGAGGTACGCACCAGCACCACCCTGGCCTCCGGCGTCACCCTGACCCGCATCGAGCGGGGCACCGAGCCGGCCCCCGCCGACCAGATCAACACGACCACCCGCGGCCCGTGGGTGGTCAACGTGCTCACCATCGACCCGCGCCGCGCGCGGGGGCACCTGAAGGCGACGTACGGCCCGGACCTCAGCCAGGTCGAGAAGACCACCGATCTGGTCCGCGCCTCGGGCGCCCTGGCCGGCGTCAACGCCTCGTTCTTCACCTTCACCGCCAGTCAGCAGTACCCGGGTGACCCCGTGGGGCTGGGGCTCTACGGCGGGAAGCTGTTCAGTGAGCCCACCACCGACCCGGCCGAGGTCAACTTCATCGTCGACGCCAACAGCAACCGGGCCCTCACCGGGAAGCTGACCTGGTCGGGCAGCGTACGGAACCGGCGGACCAACGCCACCCTGCCGCTGGAGTTCATCAACCACCCGCCGGTGATCCCCGCCGACTGCGCCGCCCTCACCGACCAGACCCGGTGCGACGTGCCCGGCGACGTCGCGCAGTTCACCCCCGAGTTCGGCGCGGCCACCCCGGCCGGCGCCGGCGTGGAGGTCGTCCTCAACCGACTGAACTGCGTGGTCCGCACCGCGACCACCCGGGGCACCACCCTCGCCGCCGGCCAGACCTCGTTGCAGGCGACCGGCAAGGACGCCGTCGCCCTGCTCGGCGTCGCCGGCAAGGGCTGCGTGGACCGGGACTCGGCGCTCACCGACCAGCACGGCCGCAAGCTTGCACTGCGGCCCGGGCTCTTCGGCGTGAACGGCCGGTACCCGCTGACGGCGGACGGCCAGATCGTGGTGCCGGACGGCGCGCCCGGTGACAGCTTCTTCGCCCGCAACCCGCGCACCATCGCCGGCACCACGCGGGACGGGAAGATCGTGCTCGCCACCATCGACGGGCGGCAGAGCACCAGCGTCGGCACCACCCTGGCCGAGACCGCCGCGGTCGCCCAGGCGCTCGGCATGTCCGACGCGATCAACCTCGACGGCGGCGGGTCCACGGCCATGGCCGCCGCCGGCGCACTTGTCAGCCACCCGAGCGGGGCCGAGCGGGCCGTCGGCGACGCGCTCGTCTACGTCGCCGGCCGGTACCGCAGCGGCAACTGACCACCGCAACTGACGAAGGCCGCCGCAGCGGCCACGTCCGTACTCCACCTCGGGTGCGGCCGGCCCCCTACGACGGGCGCCGGCCGCACCCGCACCTACGACGCTGCCGGCGCCCGCTCGGTCGGCGGCGCCGCGACCGGCCGGAACGTTGGCCGCGCCAGGGCGCTCGGCCACCAGGTGCGGGGGCCGATGTGCAGCGCCAGCGCCGGGACGAGCAGGCTGCGGACGAGGAACGTGTCGAGCAGCACCCCGACGCCGATGATGATCGCCGTCTGCACGGACGGCACCAGCGGCAGCACGCTGAGCGCGCCGAACGTGGCGGCCAGCACCACACCCGCGCTGGTGATCACCCCGCCGGTCACGGTCAGCGCATGCAGCACGCCCTGCCGGTGCCCGAGCCGCGCCGTCTCCTCCCGAGCCCGGGTGGCGAGGAAGATGGTGTAGTCCACGCCGAGGGCGACGAGGAACAGGAACGTCTGCAGCGGGATCCCGACGAAGAGCCTCGGGTAGCCCATCGCGTCGAGGATCAGCCCGGCCGCGCCCATCGCGGCGGCGTAGGACAGGACCACGCTCGCGAGCAACAGCAGCGGCGCGACCAGCGACCGCAGCAGCAGCACCAGGATGATGAAGACGACCGCCAGCACGAGTGGCACCACGACGCGGTTGTCCCGGCCGACCGTCCGCTCCTCGTCGAGCAGGTACGCGGAGTCCCCGCCGACCAGCGCCTGCGCGCTCGGCACCGCGTGCACCGCGGCGCGGAGCCGGTTGACGGTGTCCAACGCCGCGTCGCTGTCCGGCGTGTGGGCGAGGACCGCCGCGATGCGCACCCAACGGCCGTCCGGCGAGGGCTCCGGCTCGCCCACCTCGGCAACCCCCGGCACGGTACGGACGGCGGCCACCACCTGGTCGGCCTGGCCGGCGGCGGCCAGGATCTCGGCGGGTGCGACCGCTCCCCTCGGGTAGTGCGCCTCGATCATCCGTTGGCCGGTGACCGAGCCGACCTCCTTGGTGAAGGACTCGTCATGCGGCATGCCGATGCTGAGGTTGCCGATGCCGAAGCTGAGAACCACCAGCGCCGCCGCCGTGCCCAGCCACACCGCGCGGGGCCGCCGGCCGACGAAACCGGCGATCCGGCGCCACACCCCGTGCTCGGCCGCCACGTCGAGCCCGACCGCGTCCGGTGTGTATCGCGGCACGAACGGCCAGAGCAGCCACCGCCCGAAGATGACCAGCACGGCCGGCAGCAGCGTGGTCATGGCGAGGAACGCCGCTACGATCCCGACCGCGCCGACCGGTCCGAGCCCCCGGGTGGACGGCAGTTGCGCGGCGAGCAGGCACAGCAGGCCGATCGCGACGGTCGCCGCCGAGGCGGCGATCGCGCCGATCGACCGTCGCAGCGCGACGGCCATCGCCGCGTGCCGGTCAGCGTGCCGGCGCAGTTCCTCCCGGTAGCGGGCGATGAGCAGCAGGGCGTAGTCCACGCCGACACCGAAGACCAGCACGGTCAGGATGCTCTGGCTCTGGAAGTCCACGGCCAGCCCGGCATGCCGGGCCAGCAGGTACACCACGGCGCTGGCGAGCTGGCTGGCCACCGCGACCGTGATGAGCGGGATCAACCACAGGACCGGGCTGCGGTACGTGACGAGGAGCAGCAACGCGACGGCGGCCGCGGTCGCCAGCAGCAGCGTGCTGTCCATGCCGGCGAACGCGTCGAAGACGTCGTCCTCGCCCCCGGCCGGACCGGTGAGCGCGGTGCGCAGGCTGGCCGGTGCGTCCCTGCTCAGCTGCTCCTTGACGTCGGCCACGGCGTCGGCCCGCTGGTCGGCGTCCCCCGCGATCGGGAAGGAGAGCAGCAGGGCCTGCCCGTCCTCGCTGGCCACCGGCGGGGGCACCTGGCCGCCGTCGGCGTACCGGGCGAACGCCGTGCGGTCGCCGTCGACCTTCGCGCGGTCCGCGTCGGTGAGCCCGCTCTCGCGGACGTAGACGGCGACGGCCAGGGGCTTCTGTGAGTCAGGGAAAGCCTCCTCGGCCCGCTGCACCGCCCGGCTGGCTTCCGCGGTGGCGGGCAGCGCGCCGAGGGAGTCGTTGTCCTGCACCTCGGTCAGCTTGATCGCCAGCGGCCCGGCCGCCGCGACGAGGACGAGCCAGAAGACGAGCATCACGTACTTGCTGCGTCGGCCGGACGGCATTGCGGCCAGTCGGTGCCGCGCGATTTCCTTTTGCCTGGTCATGCCTTCGATCCTTCGGCCGCCACAGGTGGAAGGCAGGGGTGGCAGGTCCCGAAGGCAGGTGGTGGTAGCACCACCGATTCCGGTGGCGCATCGGGCGGAGAATGACGCCGTGGACCGCTCCGTACGCTCGACCGTCTGGCAGCAGATCCGTCCCGGCGCGCTCGCCGCCGTGCAGGGCCTGGCCGTGGCCCTGCTCAGCCTGAGCACCAACGTGGCGCTGTTCGCGCTGTCGGTGGTCTCCCTCGCGCTCATCCCCGCCCTCGGCATCGGGTTCGCCCTCTTTCCCGCGGTGACCGTGCTCGTACGGCTGTCGCTGACGGCGCAACGCCGGCTGAGCCGGTGGACCGGCGCGCCGATCGCGTCGCCGTACGCGCCGGTGCCCGCCGGCGCCCGGCTCGGCACCTGGCAGCGGTTCCGCTGGGTGGTCTCCGACCCGGCGACCTGGCGTGACTTCGCCTGGCTGATCCCCGGCACCATCACCGGCGGCGTCTGCCTGCTCGCGTTCGTACTCCCCGCGTACGGGCTGGAGGGCGCCCTGTTCGTGCCGCTGGTGCTCTACCTGACCATCGGCTGGTACGGCTACGGGGTGTTCTGGCCGATGGACAACCTCGTGAAGGCGTGGCTGGCCGCGCCGCAAGGATGGCTGATCCTCGCCGGCGGGCTGGCCGTCGCGCACTGGTTGGTGTGGCTGCACTTCCGCTTCGCCGGCTTCTTCCTCGCCCCCACCCGGGCGCAGGAGCTGGCCCTGCGGGTCCGCCACCTCGCCGCCACCCGCGCCGACACCGTCGACACGCAGGCCGCCGAACTGCGGCGCATCGAACGCGACCTGCACGACGGTGCGCAGGCCCGGCTGGTCGCACTGCGGATGAGCATCGGCCTGGCCGAGCAGCTCATGGCCAACGACCCGGCACGGGCGGCGC
Organism: Micromonospora sp. CV4; assembly: GCF_003667455.1. Classification (NCBI taxonomy): domain Bacteria; kingdom Bacillati; phylum Actinomycetota; class Actinomycetes; order Micromonosporales; family Micromonosporaceae; genus Micromonospora; species Micromonospora sp. CV4. The sequence continues at coordinate 31,606 of NZ_RCVI01000260.1, forward strand.
GACTGCTCAGCGAGGCGCAGGAGACCAGCGGCCACGCCCTCGCCGAACTCCGCCACCTCGTGCGCGGCATCTACCCGCCCGTACTCGCCGAACGCGGCCTCATCGGGGCGGTGCAGGCACTCGCCCTCACCGTCGCGCCGCCCGTGGACGTGGACGTCGACCTGGACCTGCCCGGCAGCCCGCCCGCGGCGGTCGAGTCCGCGGCGTACTTCGCGGTGGCAGAGCTGCTCACCAACGTGGCCAAGCACAGTGGCGCCCGGCGCGCCTGGGTCTCTCTGGTGCACCGGGACGGTGTGCTGCGCACGGAGGTCGGCGACGACGGGCGCGGCGGCGCCACGCTGGACGCAGGGACCGGCCTGGCGGGCGTACGACGCCGTCTGGCAGCCTTCGATGGCACGATGACCGTGACCAGTCCGCCCGGCGGACCCACCGTCGTGACCATGGAGCTGCCGTGCGAGTTGTCATCGCGGAGGACCTTGCCCTCCTCCGGGACGGGCTGACGCACATCCTCCACGCGAACGGACACCAGGTCGTCGAGGCCGTCGCCGACGGGCCGTCCGTGCTGCCGGCGCTCACCCGGCACCACCCCGACATCGCCGTCGTCGACGTACGCCTCCCACCCACCTTCACCGATGAAGGCCTGCAAGCCGCCCTCGCGGCCCGGGTACAGCTGCCCGGGCTACCGATCCTCGTGCTGTCCCAACACGTCGAGCAGCTGTACGCCCGGGAACTCCTCGCCGACCGCAACGGGGGAGTCGGCTACCTGCTCAAGGACCGGGTGTCCAACGTCGGCCAGTTCATCGACGCGCTACGCCGAGTGGCCGGTGGCGGGATGGTGATGGACCCAGAGGTGGTCACCCAACTGCTGGCCCGCACCTCCGGCATGCAGCCACTGCGGGACCTCACCGCCCGGGAGCGGGAGGTGCTGGGTCTGATGGCTGAGGGACGGTCGAACGCGGCGATCGCGGGACGGCTGTTCGTCACGGAGAAGGCGGTGAGCAAGCACATCAACAACATCTTCAGCAAGCTCGGCATGCCACCGTCGGACGACGACAACCGGCGGGTGCTGGCGGTGCTCGCATACCTGAACGGCTGAAACTCACGCCGTCCCCAGGTCCCAAGCATCCGAAAAGGAGTGCCACCCGACGGTAGTCTGCACAGCGGGTAGCGAAAACCGCCCGGCAGAGTGACGGGCGGGTGCCCTGGGCGCTCCAGGCCCAGACGTCGGTGGTGCCGAACACGCGGGGGAAACCATGTTCGAGCGGCTGGGCAGATTCGTTGTGGGCAGAGCGTGGTGGGTGATCGCCGGGTGGGTGGTCGCGGCAGCCGCCATCATCGCCACCACACCGTCCCTGAGCGACATCACCTCCGCCGACCAGGAAAGCTTCCTGCCCCGCTCGTACGAGTCCGTGCAGGCCACCGAGCTCGGGCAGAAGGCGTTTCCGCAGCAGGCCACCGCGACGGCGATCATCGTGGTCAAGCGCGCCGACGGACAGAAGCTCACGCCGGCGGACGAGGCGAAGGTGGGCCAGCTCGCCCAGGCGCTCAAGGCCAAGAACATCCCGCACACGTCCGGCTACCTGACCGGTCCGCCCGCGGTCGCGCCGGACAAGTCGGTGCAGATCATCAACGTCGGGCTCGACGCCCCCGCCCCGGACGACCCGGCGCTGCTCGACGCCGTACGCGATCTGCGCGCGGACATCGGCCCGGAGCTGGCGAACAGTGGGCTGACCGCGGGCGTGGCCGGCGACGTCGCGAGCTTCGTCGACAACGAGGACACCTTCAACAGTGCCTTCGCCGTGGTCGGCATCGCCACGATCATCCTGATCATCGGACTGATCCTGATCATCTTCCGCAGCCCCATCGCCGCGCTGCTGCCCGTGGTGGTCGTCGGCGTCGTCCTGAGCATCACGACGGGTCTCGTCGCCGCCGCGGGCAAGGCATTCGATCTCAGTGTCAGTCAGGATCTGCAGACGATCCTGCTGATCGTGCTGTTCGGCATCGGCACCGACTACATCCTGTTCCTGCTCTTCCGCTACCGGGAGCGGCTGCGCGCCGGTGACGACAAGCGCACCGCGATGATCGTCACCGTCCAGCGGGTCGGCGAGGTCATCACCTCGGCCGCCGGAGCGGTCATCGTCGCGTTCCTCGTGCTGCTCCTCGCCAGCCTGGGCTTCTTCGGCTCGCTCGGCCCGGCGCTCGCCATCGCGGTCGGCGTCATGCTGATCACCTCGCTCACTCTCGTCCCGGCGGTCGTCTCGCTGCTCGGCCGGTACGTCTTCTGGCCGTCGAAGGCGTGGCAGCGTACGCCCAAGGCCACCATCTCGCACCGGCTCGGCACCCTCGTCGGGCGCCGGCCGGCACTCGTCGCCGCGGCCTCCGGCGTCCTCCTGGTCGCGCTCGCCGCAGGCGTGCTCGGTTACAAGGCCGACTACGACTTCAGCGCCGGCTTCCCGCAGGACACCGAGTCGGCGAAGGCCGCGCGGGACCTGCAGCGCGGGTTCGCCGCCGGTGCGCTCGCCCCCACCGAGGTCTACCTGACCACCAGTAACGGGTCGCCGCTGACCGAGCAGCAGGTCAACGACTTCGCGGCGGCCGTAGCGAAAGCCCCGGGTGTGGGCCAGGCACAGCCCCCGGAGCGCAGCACCGACCCGAATGTGGCCCGGGTCAACCTGCTGCTCAACGAGAACCCCGTCTCCAACGAGGCGATCACCCTCGTCCGCGAGGACCTGCGCGATGCCGTGCACGCGGCGGCCCCGCCCGGAACCCGGGCGCTGGTCGGCGGGACCACCGCGATCTTCGCGGACATCAACTCGGCGAACAACCGCGACCTGTCGGTGATCCTGCCGGTCGCAGCCGCCCTGATCGCGCTCATCCTCGCGCTACTGCTGCGCAGCCTGGTCGCGCCGATCTACCTCGTGATCGCGGTGCTGCTCAACTTCGCCGCTACGCTGGGCGCCACGGTCTACCTCTTCCAAGGGCTGCAGAGCGAGCCCGGTGTCACCTTCCAGCTGCCGATCATCCTCTACCTCTTCGTGGTGGCGATCGGGACGGACTACAACATCCTCATGATCGCCCGACTACGCGAGGAGGCGCGGGAAGGCAACGAGCCGCACGAGGCCGCCGCCATCGGCGTGGAACACGCCGGCCCGACCGTCGCGGCGGCCGGACTGATCCTGGCCGGGACGTTCGCGGTGCTGCTGCTCGCGCCCATCTCGTTCCTGCAGCAGATGGGCTTCGCGGTGGCGATCGGCATCGTACTGTCGGCGTTCGTCATGTCGATGTTCTTCGTTCCGGCGCTGACCGCGCTGATCGGTCACAAGGCGTGGTGGCCGGGGCACGGCGACGAGCGGCCGACCAGCGGGCGGCACGCCCGTGCTGTGGACCAGCCGGTCTAGCGCGACAGGCGGTGGGTGATGGTGCGCCCGCTTCGCGGTACGCCGACCAGCGAGCATCGCGCCGTGGTTGGGGCCTGACCCAGCTGCAAGGCCCGGTCGGCGGCTGGGTGACGCTTGACCTGGCCGGACTCGTCTGGAGTTGGAGCCTACGACCCGAACGATGCCGGGGACCTGCACTGATGTATCAAACAGTGCTGCCCCAGGCGACGACCGTGGGCGACCTGAACCGATGGCTCGATGGTGACATTGTTGGGCCGGTTGTGGCAGAGTTTGTGGCCTCCTAGACGGTTGCGGACACTGTGGCATGCACGTTTCCTAGAGCTGGCCGCGCTGCTGCGGGCGCTGGCTGGCTGAGCGTGGAACCGGGTCTTCTCAAGCTAGTGAAGATCCGACATATGCTGTGGCTCGGTTCGCAGCCGAGCGAATGCTGGAGGCGTAGTGAGCGACTGGATCCCGGATGTTCCAACTGACGGCAGTATCGATCTGCCACCGGATCCGAGAGCGCTCGACGCGATCGGGCGGAACCACTCGCTCGAGACGGCGCTCGCTGACCTGGTTGACAATTCGGTCGACGCCGGTGCCACGAATGTCGTGATCAGGCTCGTAGTCGCGGGCGGTCTTCCGCGCGTGCTCTATGTGGCCGACAATGGCCGAGGCATGGCTCCCGACAAGATAGATACGGCCATGACAGTAGGCGGGCGGCGTGACTACGAGAATTCCGACCTCGGACACTTCGGGCTCGGACTCAAGGCTGCGTCGTTCAGTCAGGCACGCAGCCTTACCGTCATGTCCCGCGCCGCCGGCCAGGACCCGGTCGGCCGCAGGTGGCGGGTGAACACCACGACGAAGCGCGACTTCTCGTGCGACGTGATTCCCGCTCCGTTCGTGACTGCGGAGTTCGACCGGGACTGGCGGATCTCGCTCGGCCAGTCCGGAACCATCATCCGGTGGGATGATGTGGTCACTTTCCCAGCCGGGTCGGAGGCACATCGCGTTGAGATCTTCATCGATCGCTTGATCACCGGCGCGTGCCAGCATCTCGGGATCGTGTTCCATCGCTTCCTCGAACAGGAGCGGCTCAGCGTCGACTTCGAGGTCTACGACGTCGATGAGGCCTATCTCGGGCCTCCGATCCCAGTCACCCCGCTGAATCCGTTCGCATACTCACGGCCGGGTGCTGAGGGCTACCCCAAGATCCTGACCGCTACCGTCGACGGTGTCGACATCTTCTTCAAGTGCCACATCTGGCCGGGCAAGAGCAGTACTCCGTCCTACCGGCTGCGGGGGACGCCGGTTGAATACCAGGGGCTTTACTTCTACCGCCGGGACCGGCTGCTGCAGTTCGGCGGCTGGGAAGGCATCCACGTGTCGCACGCGAAGCTGCAGCTGGCGCGAGTCGAGGTGGACATCGACGGGGACATCGCCGGGATGTTTCACATGAACGCGGAGAAGTCCAGGGTGCTCGTCGGACTGGAGTTCTCCCGCCTTGCCGCAGCGGCTCGGTCGTCTGACGGAATTAGCTTCAATGATTACTTTGACCTGGCCGAGCAGGTCTATCGAACAGCGAACGCCCGCTCGATGAAGCGCACACCGATGATCTATCCCGGGGCCGGCTTGCCGTCCACAGTCAAGGACGTGATCCGTAAGGAGGTGCCGCCGTTCCTCGGCCGTGATCCTATCGAAATCCGCTGGATCACCTTTGTGGACGACTCTTTCTTCCGCGTGGACCGAGAACAAAGCACGTTGTGGCTGAACAAGCGCTACCGGAAGATGCTGCTCGGCGGCAAGCACGGTGGCCTGAACGATCTCCCCCTGGTCAAAGCATTGTTGTACCTGTTGGTGGCGGACTCGTTCGAGGGTAACTACCACGGCGCGCGCGACAAGGACAACATCGAACTGTGGCAGTCCGTTCTCACCACGGCCGTGCAAGCGGAGCGCCGATGACGTCGGCGGCGAACGTGGATAGACGCCACGTCTCGGTCGAGAGCTTCGTTCGGTATCTAGCAAGCGAAGTTCCGGTCGTCCTGCCGATCCGCGGGACACCGGCGGTGTCCGTGTTCGTTCGCCCGGCAAAGCCGGAGCTCGGTTTGCGGATTGAGGTCGACCCGGACACCCAGGCCCCGGGCACCGGGCTAACCAACATCGTCGCTCGTGTGGCGGATCACGAAGGACGGCACTACCTGGAGGTGGTCGTTGTGGCGACGGCCCTGTTCCGGGACGCCTACGCCGTGCTCTGCTCGATGGCCGACCGAATCCAGGTCGCCGGGATGACGCCCACTCACGCGCTACGGGAGACGCTGGGACAGTTGGCCTCCCTCCTCCGCGAGCCTGAGTCGATCTCTCAAGAGCGAGAGATCGGCCTGTTCGGCGAGTTGTTGACGCTCGGTGGTCTGGCGGCGAGAGTCGGCGGTTCGGCGGCCGTGGGTGCCTGGCGAGGTCCCCAGGGCGAGGAACACGACTTCGGGCTGCCTGCTGTGGACGTCGAGGTCAAGACGACGATCGGCGAGCGCCGCGCTCATTGGATCGATTCGCTAACTCAGCTGCAGCCCACAACGGACCGGCCGCTGTGGCTCGTGTCGCACCAATTAACAGGTGCTGGTGTGGGCTTCGGGAAGACGTTGCCGGAGCTAATCGACAAGGTGGGATCAACTCTTCCCAGCACGACTCGCGACGACTTCGAGGCGAAGCTGAGCGCGGCTGGGTGGTCCGCCGCCTACGCCACCCAGATGACGTCGCGGTGGGAGCGTCGTACGGAGAGTGCGGCTTTCGAGATCGACGAGCAATTCCCGCGGCTGGTGCCGGACGCCCTGCAGCAAGCCGGCCTGCCGATCGTTCGGTTGATCCAGGTTCGCTATCGAGTTGATCTTGATGGCATGGCAAGCCCCGTCTCCATTCCGGCAGGTATCGTCGCCGCACTCGGATCGTGAGGACGACCATGAACGGACCACTGGTCACCGCATACCTCGGCGCTCTCGGCGCGATGGTAAGTGGGCCGAAGGCCCTGGTGCGGCGGGCCGCCGTCGAGGCCGAGGACATCGCCCCCGACCTTGACGTGTCAGAGGATCGTCTACGGGACTATATCGCCGCCGCCGACCCCAATGACGAGCTCCGGGTACAGCTGCATATTCGGCTGGCCACCTGGGACCACGCGCCCATCGAATCGGGCCTGTGGATGGGCGACACCAAACCAAACACCGAGCTACGACGTGCGCGGATCATCAATCTGCTCGGGCTCGGGGACAAGACGGCTGCCCAGTTCGCCGACTCCTTCTCGATCGCCACTGACCACGACACCGTGATCGCCGGCGAGTGGGAACCGTGGTACACGGCTGACCTTCAACGGCAACGCGATTTCTACTGGAGCCACTACGTGGCCTACCTTCGTAAGCGGAGGAGGTGGAAGGCCGAAGCGATCACTCGTCTGGATGTGGCCACCAGCAGGGTGCTTGAACGGTTCGCCAACCCGGCCCAAAGCAAGCCGGTTCCGACCAAGGGCCTGGTCGTCGGGTATGTGCAGAGCGGAAAGACGGCGAACTTCGCCGGGGTCATAGCAAAGGCGATCGATGTTGGCTATCGCCTCATCATTGTGATGACCGGCACGACCAACCTGCTTCGGGACCAAACTCAGCGGCGGCTGGACATGGAGCTGGTCGGCCGGGAAAACATCCTCCGCAGCGTCAACGAGAACGACATTGAGGCGGCCAAGCATATTGACTACTTCGATGATGAGGATTGGATCAACGACCGGTTCAACAGGTACGGGGTGCAGCCGTCGGCGCTAGGAAAGCCCGAGATCCGGCGGATGACCACCCGTCGGTTCGACTACCGCTCACTCCAACAGGGGTTACCGGCGCTGGAATTCGAGCGTAAGGACAAAAATAAGCCCGTCTGGAGCGCGGAGAACCTTTATTCCACCGATGCTCGACTCATCGTGGTGAAGAAGAATGAGTCGGTACTGCAGAACCTCATCTCGGACCTGAAGAATAACGCCGACCGGCTCGAGGACATCCCCGCTCTCATCATCGACGACGAGTCCGACCAGGCGTCTATCAACACCGTCGACCCAGAGAAGCAGTCGCCGGGCGCCAAGAAGGAACGCACCACGATCAACGAGCGCATCTCGACACTGCTGCAAATGCTCCCTCGGGTTCAATACGTGGGGTACACCGCGACGCCGTTCGCCAACGTCTTCAGCGACTACACAGACAAGAACGACGTGTTCCCGTCCGACTACCTGCTCGCCCTGCGCCGGCCGCTGGATTACATGGGTGTCGAAGATTTCCACGACATCGATTCGTCGGTCCCCGAGTCGGAGCGGACCTTCTCGAACTCGAAGGAGAGGGCGCACGTCCGTCTGATCGATGACGGGGATGAGGAGTTCGCTTTTCAGAAGGCACTCGACTCGTTCGTGCTCGCCGGCGCCATCAAGCTGTACCGACAAGGGCTGAGCCCTGATGAGAATCATTACCGGCACCACACGATGCTTGTGCACGAGGCCGCCAAAAAGGCCAAGCACAACATCCGTGCGGAGACTATTCGAGAACTATGGAGTAGGTCGGGCCACACGCTCGCATCGGGCATGAAAAGGCTCCGCGAGCTCTACGACAGCGACCTCGCTCCGGCGTCCCACGGGCTCGATCTGGGATATCCGATGCCCGCGTCGTTTGCGGAGCTCGAACCGCTGATTGGGCGGGTCGTGCGGAGGATCGCGCCGAACGGCGACCCAGTGCTGGTGATCAACAGCAACAAGGAGCCGGACCAGGAAGAACTGGACTTCGACCGTCGCTCGGTGTGGCGGATCCTGGTAGGCGGCAACAAGCTGGCTCGTGGGTTCACCGTCGAAGGCCTTACGATCACCTACTACCTCCGGACAGTCGGGCACGCCGAAGCCCTGATGCAGATGGGGCGCTGGTTCGGCTTCCGGCCCGGCTACCGCGACCTGGTTCGCCTGTTCATCACCGCCAAAATACGCGACGCCTTCGAAGCCGCCTGCCTAGATGAGGAGCTCTTCCGCGACGAGCTGCGGCAGTACGCGGTGATGGCGGACGGACGTCCGCTGGTCACCCCTGCCCACATTCAGCCCTTGGTCGCCCGGCATGGGCTTCGCCCGACGGCGGCCAACAAGATGCGCTACGCCCAGCTCGTGGAGAAGCGCAGCCCGAGCAAGGAGCCTAGCTCCGGCTACCCGGCTCTAGTCGAGTCGGAGAAGCTGCGAAACAACGTCAAGGTCATGACCCCGTTATTACGGGCCGCCTCGAAAGAAAGCACCTTGTCCGCAGGCACCCGGAGCTTCGAGGCGTTGACCGGAGAGGTTTCCCACGCGGAGATGGTTGACGTTCTTACGCAGCTTCAGTGGCGGAATGACGACACCTTCAAGGCCGACCTGGCCTGGATCAAGAGCCTGGACAGCCAAGCCGTCGACAAGTGGATTATCGTGCTTCCGCAGCGGCGGTCCGACCGCAGCGTGACCATACCCGGCCTCGGCACGTTCTCGCTCCACGGCCGGAAGATCGAGAATGACAGCCTGCGCGGGAACTCGGAGAGCCTTCACCGTGCGGGGCTCGCGTCGCTCACCGGTCGAACTTCAAAGACCGGGTGCGCGATCATCTATCCGGTGATTGACAAGGATCGGGCCCGCGCGGACCTCCCGCGCGAAACCTGGCCGGACGGTGTCGTCATGGCTATCCGGCTTCAGCTACCTGAGAAAGCAGTCCCGGCCGGTACCCAGCCCTTGGTCTATCGGGCCGCCGCTAAGCGGCCCATCCCAACGGAAATTCACACGTGGTAAGGACGTAAAGTTGCCCGAGCCGTCAGTTCCGGAGAAGGTCCGCGCTGAGGTCATTCGCGAGCTCTACCGCCAGGTGGACACGCTCGACTGGGAGGAGCTTCCTGCGCGCGCCAAGACCGCCTACTACACCCGGTGGGTCGAGGACGACGCGATCGGGGGCGTGCTCGCCGACTACATGACGTCGGAGGGCATGCGAGTGTGGCTCAAGGACGGGCCCCTCAAGGAGTACGCGCGCGCCGTCGAGAGCTTCGGATCGTACGCACAATACGTATCGAAGCACTTGACGCCGCCGAGTGAGTTCCTCTTCCTGATCCTCGGCTCCGGCTGGCGCGTGCGGCCGGGGACCATCCGCGAGAAGCCCATGCACTGCAAAGCCACCGATGGCTCGCGGGAGCGCTACGTGTGTTGGGGTCGGGTGCGCAACTTCCGCGACCTGGTCTGGGCGGCGTTGAATGAGGCGGTCGATTCGGCCGAGCGTCCACTGATCGTCGTCTACGGGACGGAGGATGTTCCGATCGACACTGATAGATCAAAGAGGTTTCGCCGCATCGCGGAACATTGCGGACTTGATGTGGGCTTTGTGCGACGGGAGTGGTTGACGGCAGCGGCCTAGGGCTGTTTGTCGCCCAACGCCGCGTGGAGACGTTCCAACGCCTCGACCGCGAGGTCACCCTCGACGTCATCGGCCCAACCCCGACGCCAGGAGGAACCCTCCCGCAGGATCAGCTCCACGGCCGCTGCGGCGAGTCGCAGCAGGACCGGGGTGACGTCGACATATTCGGCGCCGCCGACGAACCGAGGCGCGTGTGGGGTGGTCACGTCGGGCAAACCGGTGTGGGCCTGACGGACTACCGTGGCGGCGGCGATCGCCTGAGCTGCGGCCGTATCGGATAGTGAAGCTGAGTCGAGGATGGCTCGCCGCAACACTCCCGATACCGCTTCGGTCCGTTCGGCCGGAGCGGCCGCCTCGAACTGCTCGCACCACTCCGCCGCGTCGTCATTGTCGAAGGGCCCCACGTTCCAGGTGGCCATTTCTCTCCTTGATGGGTCGCGGCTCACGGGCTCAGGTGGACGGTGGCCGCAGAGGATCGGAGGGCGTGGCCAGTGTGGTTCCCGGTGGCCGGGAATGGCAAGCGAGGAGCGGTCGCGGTGCGCTGGCTCCTAAGATCGACAACTCCGCGGTATGCTTCCGCAATGCTTGAGCCGCGAGGGGAGACCAAAGACCGGACCTCGGTCGAGTTGTTCGCCGGCGGCGGGGGGCTAGCGATGGCGATCCACCGAGCTGGGTTCCGTCCGCTCCTGGTTAACGAACTCGTCAAGTGGGCCTGCAAGACACTAGAGGCCAACAAGGCAGAGCTCCGAGGCGATGAGGAGTTCATCCCCTCGGTCGGGCAGGCGTGGCCGTTGGTTCCAGGTGATGTGCGCGACATCAAGTTCGACTACCTGTGGGATCAGGTCGATCTTCTTGCCGGCGGGCCGCCGTGTCAGCCGTTCAGCCTCGGCGGAGTCGCCAAGGGCGACGAGGACAGACGGAACATGTTCCCTGAGATGTTTCGGGCAATCCGTGACATCCAGCCCAAGGCCGTAATCTGTGAGAACGTTCAGGGCTTGCTGCGCCCATCGTTCCGACCCTATTTCGAATACATCGAGCGTGAACTCGCCCTGCCTTTCGAGCAGCGCGAAGAAGGGGTCAGTTGGCGCGAGCACGACGCCGTTCTCCAAGCGCGTCTGTCGGAGGCCCCCGCCGACCCGAAGAAACGGTACGAGGTCGTCACCACTCGCGTCAACGCGGCCGACTATGGGGTGCCGCAGATGCGCAACCGCATCATCATCGTCGCCTTCCGGTGCGACCTTGAAGTCGACTTAAGGCGGTTCGAGGCCTCTATCGCGCCGACTCATTCTGAAGCCGCACTCCTTCGCTCGATCCAGGACGGATCATATTGGCGGAAGCACCCGGAGGTGCCGTACCACGTCCGCGAACACGTAAAGTCGCGGCTGCCGCAGGCGATCCCCTTCGATGACGGAAAGCTCCCATGGCTGACCCTGCGCGATGCGCTTAAGGAGGAGATCGACCGGCGACGGCCGCTACCGCCGGTTCCCTGGGACAAGCTTGACCGTCGTGAGTACGAACTCGGTGGCGTGCTCGACCACATTGGTTGGCCGGACGCCCGCATCTATCAAGGGCACACACCGAATGAGCTGGATCGGCCCGCGAAGACTGTGAAGGCGGGAGTGCATGGAGTTCCGGGCGGTGAGTCGGTGATGCTCACCGATGACCCGCTCTCCGAGCCTTCCGCTGTGAGTCCGCTGAGGTACCGTCATCGATATATGACGGTCCGGGAGGCCGCGCGGGTGATGACTTTCCCCGATAGCTGGATCCTCAAAGGTCCTAGAAGTGAGCAGATGCGCCAGCTCGGGAACGCGGTTCCGGTGCGGTTGGGCGAGTTCTTTGCGCGTGCTATCGCTGGGGCGCTCGATGAGGCCGAAAGCCGACGATGACTGGCGGTGATGGGCGGGTCGACCGCGCCTGGGCCGATTCGCTCCCCCCTGAGCGAGCTTGGAAAGGCCTTAAGGGACGCAGCCGCCGAGCGGTGGCGGCGGAACAGGACCGAGCCGCCGGAGGCCTCGATCGCCGGTGGGTTGATCTCGACGGTGGTCGTCAGGCACGCGCCTCCGTGGAGCTGAAGCTTCTCCCGAAGACCAGGCGGCTCCGAGCGTATCTGCGCTGGTCGGATCGCGGCCGCTCGCCGAGCAGATATTTAGGCGAGGTCGGGGAGGCTAGCCGCGCTCTCAACCTGGCGGAGGGTTGGCGATTAGCGCGGGAGAAGGGTTTGCTCGCTCCGCCAGCGCCCGTTTCTGGGTCATGGGCCAAGTCGCGATCCGTCCGCATGTCAATGCAGGGCAATAAAAGCCGGGACACCGAGCCGGAACGCAAGCTACGCTCCATTCTCTTTCGGAGCGGGCTTAGATATCGTGTGAACACACGACCCCTGGAGAAGTTGCGCCGCACCGCGGACGTAGTGTTCCCTGGCGCGAGGATCGCTGTTTTCGTCGACGGATGCTATTGGCATGGCTGCCCCGAACACTATCGGCCAGCCCGCGAGAACCAGCAGTTCTGGCGCACTAAGATTGATGGCAACAAGGCGCGCGACACCGAGACGGATCAGCTGCTCGCTGAGGGCGGGTGGCAGTCGATTCGGGTTTGGGAACATGAAGAGCCGCACACGGCGGCGTTACGCGTGATCGCCGCTGTCCGGGCAACCCGAGTGCGTCCTCAGAAGAACATCCCGTCTGGCCGGACCGGACATGCTCCACCCTGACCTAGTTCGATGTCGAGGGTTGCCCACGCTGCTCATGCACGGCACGCACGATGAGATTGAAACGGGTCGCTGCGGTGCGGCAGCTGCAGGGATTGCGCTACGCGTGGTGCCCTAGGTAGGGCTGGTCACCTTTCCATCGCCTTGACGAGGCTGAGCCAAGGCGGGCGCTCGTGGTTGGACGCCTGAAATTCGTCGGCTGGGGCTACCGCTACTCCGTTCGCCTGGAGTTGGTCAAGGTTGCGTGTAAAGGCAGGGTGAGCGGCCAGAGCTGGCTTGGCGTAAGGCAAGACCCAGACGGGGAGACGCAGGCCGAGAGCCTCGTTGAGGATGCCGAGGGCAAGGTTGTCGCTGATGCCGAGCGCCCACTTGTTGATCGTGTTGAAGGTGGCGGGGGCGACCACTACTGCGTCCGCCTTTGGCAGCACGTCCGGCTCTCCAGGTCGTCGCCACTCCGACCGGACTGGGTATCCGGTCTGCCCGGACAGGACGTCCATGTCGATCCAGGTGGCCGCCATTGGTGTCGCGATCACACAGACGGCCCAGCCGTCCGCCATCAGCAGGTCGATGAGTTCGCCGATCTGGAGCGCCGGCGGCGCGGCGCACACGACGAGGTACAGAACCTTCTCGTCAGTCATGTGAGCAGCCCTGCGCGTACTGCCATTGGCCGGAGGCCGGGTGTCGCGGATCGGCGTTCCTTGGACAGCAGGTTGAGCAGCAGCGTCCGTGCCTGGACGTTGGCGGCGGGCAATTCCGGTGCCACTCGTTCGGCTTCCAGGAGGTGGAGAACGGCGAGCGAACTGCCGTCGCTGCCCGTCGCGCCTGCCTCCGCGAGGTCGAGGTGGACCTGTGCGCGCCGCCCGATCAGGGCGATCGGCAGCCGTGATGTGTCGAGCCGGCTTCCGATTTCGATGGCACGTTCGGCATTGCCGGCCGCCACGGCCGCGGACACCGTGTGGATCGTGACGTTGGTCGGCCCGAAGCCGGTCCACAGCCGGTTCTGATCGGATCCGAGGTCCGCGGCGACCGACTGTGCCTGCGCGAGGTGACGCCCGGCCTGCTTCACGTCACCCCGTCGCGCCGCGATGATGGCGGCCAAAAGCAGGAGCGCGCCATGCGCGGAGATTAGGTCCGGATGGGGCGATGGGCGCGGCCGTGCCAGGTGGTCGATGCTCGCAGCGGCGACCGCCTCGGCCTCGCCGAGTCGATCCGGGAACCGGAGTAGGGCGCACGCGGCCTGGTACGCGGCGACGGCCGCCAGCGCCTGGTCGTCAGCCAGTTGCGCCGAGGTCGCCGCGCGATCGGCGGTGAGAAGCGCCGTCTCGCCGTCACCGACCTTGCAGGCGATCTTCGACGCCGCGATGTATGCGGCGGCGAGCAGCTTGAAGGCGGTCGCCCGGTGTATGCCCGACCCGGATTGGGTCAGCTCGGTCGCAGCTCGGAGGACGTCCGGGATATGGCGCGAGGCGGGGACGTAGCTGGCCCGCTGATACAGGCCGTGCACCCGGGCAACGGCTCGCCGTACTACCGGCAGAGAGGCGGAAGGGCTTCCGCGGTTGTCGCTCGCCAGGTAGCGCGTGAGGAAGGCGCGCAGGCCGGCGAGTAGGTCGGCGCGAGTGCCAGGCTGGGTGTTGCCGGTGCTGTCTCCCATGATGCCTCCGGGCGTCGCGACGGAGACATCATCGAGGATCTCCTGAAGCTGGTCCAGGGGCACCTGGAGAGCCTCGGCGATCCGGATCCGGTGCCACGGTTGCGGGTCGTTCTCGGCCCGCTCCCACCGCACGACCGTGGAGCGTTCCACACCCAGGACCTCGGCCAGTCGCTCCTGGCTGAACCCGAGCATCTTGCGTCGCTGCACCAGCCGGTATCGCTTAAGAGCCACGCGTCCCCCTCCCGGGATGACCTCACTCTAGTGACGGTGCGTCGCCGTCCGCGTGACAAGCAGTGCCTCAGTTTTGCCTCACTTGAGCGCCGCGAGCGCTGTAGTTCCTGCTCACCGTCGGTCTCAAAGTGGGGACACAGGCCCGGGGTGGGTGCTGGGCTCCGGTCGGTTCGGGCGCGCGACCGTACCAACCGACCCCGCCCGCCTCGGCGCCACCTGAAAAGAACAGGCGCCGTCGACCGACGAAGGAGGGCCATGGACTCGATTGACGAGATCCTCGGTGAGCTGCCCCTACCGCCGTACGTGACCGCCGAGGACGTCGGTCTCGCCATCAGGGCGGTCACCGTGCACGCCGCCGAGCAGTGGCCCGATGGCCAGCGGTGCCGTAACGATCGCGCCGTGCACCCGTGTCGCCTGCACCGCTGGGGCCGGCGGGTGTTGGATCAGCGCGGCCTCACTGATCGCCAGATGCAGCTGCTGATCGCCGAGCAGACGGCGCCGCAGCGATGATCTATCTGACCGGCGAACGCCTGCACCCGCACGACGTCCGGTCCGCCGCCTTCGACACCCGCTGGCGGGGCCTAAACCCCGACCAGGTGAACGACTACCTCAACCGGGTCGCCGACGAGCTGGAATGTCTGCACCGCGAGCTGACCACGGCGAACACGGAGGCCGAGCGCGTCCGCCAGGCGCTGCGCCAGTGGCAGTCGCGCCACACCACCTGCCGCCACCGGCAGCCGGGAGCGGCCAACAGCCGGTGGCCGCGATGACTGCGCCCCGCTGGATCATCCACCTGCCCACCACGCTGACCAGCTGCGACGGCGCAACCGTCCTCGCGGCGGCTTTGCGGGACTCGCTCAGTCACGTCACCGCCATCGACTTCGGCGAGACCACTCTCAGCGAGGAGGACAGCCAGTTCCTGCGTACTCGAGTCTGGTGCGACGCCCGGCTCGACGGCGCCGGTCGCTGCCGGCGGCTCGACGGGCACGCCGGGCCGTGCACCCCCACTGACGAGGAGCTGCCCCCGACACCAGCGACGGGTGGCGCCAAAGAGGCACCACCCGTCGTCTGACGGATCCGCTACGCCCCGGGGACCACCACAAGGCCGTTGTTGTAGTCGGCAAGCAGCACGTCCTTGTGGCCGTCGCTGTTGATGTCGCCGACCGCGAGACCGTGGTGCTCGTAGTGGGAGGCGTAGTAGCTGTTGTAGCCCAGTTGCTCCCGGCCCAGGCGGCCGTCGGGGCGCTGGAGCAGAACGCCCACCTGGTGCCAGCCGCCGTGGGCGACCACCACGTCGAGCCGCGAGTCGCCGTCCATGTCCTCGAGGACGACCGGCTCGGGCATGTCGTGCGCGACGTAGACCTGCCACTCGCCGAGGGCCCCGGAGGTGTCGTGCGTCAGCACGGAGATCCGCGGGTCGGGCATGTTGCCGGTGACGGTGACGACCACGTCGGCCCGGCCGTCGCCGGTGACGTCGCCGGTCGCGAACGACCGCGCGTCGATCTCCTGCCCCTCTGGCACGGGGACGCCGGCGGAAGCGGCGAAGGTGCGTGCCGAGGTCTGCTCGGCGACGATGACCTTCCGGCCGTCGAGGCGTACCAGGTCCAGGCCGTGGCCGCCGGTCACGTCGGCGATCCCCAGGACGGGACCGGAGAGCGGTGTGGTCACGGCGGTCGGCACGGCGAACTCGCCCGGGCCGGTGCCGTAGCGCACCAGCACCGACTCGTTGGTGGTCGCCACCAGGTCCAGCGTGCCGTCCTGGTCGAGGTCGATGACGCGTACGTCGCCGAGGGCGGCGCCGAACGGCAGTGCCACCGGCGCGGCGAGCCCGCCGGCGGACTGCCGGTACAGGTCCAGCCCGTCGCCGGAGGCGACCAGCAGCTCGTTGCTGCCGTCGCCGTCGATGTCGGCGATGACCGGGACCATGCTGCCGCCGGTCGGCACCGACGTGCCGTAGCGGACGGGCGCGGCGAGCCGGTGCTCCGGCAGCTGGACGTAGAGGTAGGCCGAGTGGTTGAGGTCCCCGGCTCCGGCCTCGGTGCCGGTGGTGAGCACCACGTCGGTGAGCCCATCGCCGGTGAGGTCGCCGGCGGCGATGGCCGTTTCGGTGGAGCCCACCCGGGCCGCCTCGGACGGGCCGAAGGACACTTTGCCGTACGCCGGGTCGACCTGCAACGGCAGGTCGGCAGACGAGCTGCCCCCGTTGTTGGGGTTGGTGCCGTAGCCCTCGAAGCGGGCGTAGTAGCCCACCGAGCTGGCCTTCGGGGTGGTCACCATCGCGGCGTACCCCTGCCAGAGGGTGGCCTGGCCGATGACCTCGCCGCCGGCGACGAAGACCACCTTGCCCCACGGCTCGGACCCGTCGGCGGTGCGGACCCGCGCGGACAGCGCCACCGACTGGCCCTGCTCGGAGCGGGTCGGGTTGACGGCGATCGTGGTGGTGGTCGCCAGGCCGGTGTACGCGGCGCCGGACGCGAACGGGCCGGCCGCGCCGTTGGCGGTGAGGGCGCGCACCTTGTACTGGTAGTAGTAGCCGTCCGACCGCCCGGTCTCGCGGAACGACGGCTCGGTGGTCGAGGTGATCAGGCTGTCCCCGTCGATCGGGTGGTGCCGGTACACCTCGTAGCGGGCCGCGCCGGGCACCGCCGCCCAGGTCAGCTCCATCGTGCCCGGGGTGCCGGTGAGCCGCAGACCGCTCGGTGCGGCCAGCACCGGCAGGGTGGTGGCGCTGGCCTGGGGTGACTGGACGGAGAGCTTGTTCCGGTACTCGGCCTGCGCCACGTAGTAGTAGGTGGTGGCAGGGGCGAGCCCGGCGTCCAGGAACTCCAGGCCGGTGCTGCTGCCGATCTGGGTGTAGGGGCCGCCCGACCCGGTGGAACGCGAGATCCGGTACGCGGAGGCTTGCGGCGCCGCCTGCCAGCTCACCCGGATCTGGGTGGACGAGACCGCCGTCGCGCTGGTCGTCGGCGGCGGGTTGATCGCCGGCCCGGCCTGGGCCGGTGCCGCGGTCAGTTGGGTCACCGCGACGAGCGCCGCCACGAGTGCGATGCCGAACAGTCGTAAGCGGGTGGGTGTGTGCGCCATCGGCGTCCTCCGGTCCCCGTGATGATCATTCCGTTGGAACGGCGTTCAGCCGTCGCACTGTGTCACACCCGCCGCGCGGACAAGGCTTCTTCATGATTCGCGGACGCAAGCCGGACAATGCGGCGACGGCCGACGCGATCGGCGGCTGACTGGGTCGGCGGCTGACTGGGTCGGCGCGAGGTCCGCTGGCAGGAAAGGGCCAGGGCACCTGCCCCCCGGTGCGGTGACAGGTGCCCTGGCGGTCGGAGCGGTTCAGGTCAGGAGTTGCCTCCCGGCTGGACGACACCGTTGACCTTCAGGGTGTACGGCGCGTACTGGCTGACCTGCTCGGTCGGCTCGTCGTAGGCGACCACGGCGACGACCTTCGGGAAGACGCTCAGCAGCGCCAGCTGCGCCCGGTTGAGGGTCACGCTGGACTTGCCGTCGAACTCGAACTGCCAGGCGAGCGAGTGCTTCTCGTCCAGGCCGATCAGGCGCACGTTCCAGTTGTGGACGCTGATCGGCTTGATCTCGGTGGGCGAGTCGAACGGGGTGAGGCTGCTGCCGTCGCTGACCATGGTGCCGCCGACGGTGATGTCGTCGATGAGCCAGCCGCCCTCGTTGACGCCGCCGTCGCTGAGGTAGCGGAAGCCGAGCAGGACGGACTTGCCGGCGTACGCGGACAGGTCGTAGGTGTGCGCCTCGAACCCGTTGGTGGTGCCGTTGACCGCCGGGCCGAGCGGCCCGTCGGTGGTCTTGTCACCCGGGATGGCGGTGTAGGTGGCGCCGCCGTCGGTGGACACGGTGACGTAGCCGTAGTCGAAGCCGAGCTCCGCGCCGTACTTGGCGACGAAGCGCAGCGTCGGGTCGGTCGTCGGCACGGTGAGCTTGGTGACGGCGCCGGCGTCGGTGTTGTTGTCGTTGCCGGAGAACAGGACGGGGTTGCCCGCGCGGTCCGGGTCGTTGTTCAGCACGGTCCAGGCCAGCGGCAGCGCCGGCAGGGTCTTGCCGCCCTGGAACGACAGCGACCGCAGGTCACGGCCCCGCAGCGGCTGCCCGTCGGCCTTCTGCAGCGGCACGTAGTCGGCGCCGTTCGGCGCGGCGCCCGGGGTGGCGTTGGCGGCCGGGTTGGCCAGGTTGACCGTGGAGCGCAGGCTCTTTGTGGTCACCCGGCTCTTCGGTACGCCGAGCATGATGCCGTGGCGGGAGTCCCCGACGATCTTGTCGACCAGCGTCATCGTCTGGTAGTCGTGGATGACCTGGTACATGTCCTTGGCGCCCTCGGCCTTCAGCGCCGCGCCCAGGCTGGCGAGGCCCTGCAGGTCACCGTCGTTGTGCAGGCGGTGGACGATGTCGGTGCCGTACCGGTCGTAGAGGAACTGGATGAACGAGTACGCGTTGCCGTAGTCGGCGAGCACCGCGTTCGCGTTGGGGCTCTCGTCCCAGAGGTTCAGTGAGTTCTCCGGGCCGCCGCAGTCGCGCGGGTTGGCGTTGTACGGCGTCTGCACCGTGCCGAAGCCCTGGTAGCAGTAGAGGTGGCTGTCGGCGCCCCGGTCGAAGACGGTTGCCGTGGTGTCGACGTACCCGGTCAGCGTCTGGGCGAAGTCGGAGAGACCCTCGTTGAGCCAGGTCGTCTCGAACGGGTCGGTGTAGTAGTGCGCCAGGTGCTGCCATTCGTGGGCGAAGGTGCCCTCGTAGCTGAACGGGCGGGCCGGGCGGCTGGTGCACAGGTCGTCGGTCGGCTCGTTCGGCGGATTGGCCCCGGTGCGGTGCAGCCAGTCGAACGCGTCGACGGTCATCACGTTGCGGTCGAACAGCTCGTTGAGCTGGGCCGAGAAGAAGCCGGCGATGTAGGTCGGCGCGGCCGGGAACTGGAAGTAGTTGTCGTCCCGGACGTTGTCGATCAGGGTGACCGTCTTGTTGCCACCGCCGGTGTAGACCCCACCGTTGCCGTCGGCGTCCGGGCCGATCAGCGTGTTGGTGCCGTCGCGGTCCGGTGGCCGGCTGAAGGCGACCGTCTCCTTCGGATACATGTTGGTGTCGAACTCGTGCACGAAGCTCTGCACCTGCGCGTCGGTGATCTGCGTCGACGTGGCCACCTGGTTGCGGCAGTCGTTCGCCGGAAACCCGAGGTCGTTGGCGACCCACACCTCGATGTTGTCGCCGACTCCCCGCAGCGTGTAGTCCTTGCGGTAGTAGCTGCCCTGGGTGTCGTCGAGCCCGAGCCACTGCCGGACGGTGCCGACCGCCGGGGTCTCCGCGGCCTGGGCCCTGGACCGCGCCTGCGCGCGCGGCTGGTAGCGGGCCGGCGTCTCGACCTTGCGGCCGTCCAGGGTGAAGTCCTTGCGGGTCAGCTCGCGGGTGTCGTCGCTGGGTCGGTCGTTCGTTGCGGCCGGTTGGGCGGGAGCGGCCGCCGCGCCGGTAGCGGGAAGGACACTCAGGAGCGGTAGGACGAGTGCGATGGCTGCGGCACCGGCGATCCGGCTGCGTGCCATTGGCCCCCCTTGGGTCTGGTGAGTCCGGTGGCCGGGGTCTCCGTCGAATCCACCGGGATGACATCCACGTTCGTACGCCAGATAGTTGCCTTTGGCAATCATCTGGCCACATGATCCACCGCACTGGCCGCCCCGTCCAACGGGGCGGGCCGGGCCCGGCGAGATCGCCGGGCCCGGCCCAGGGAGGGGGATCAGGGCAGTGTGGCCTGGTCAGCCGGCCCGCAGCGCGGTGGCGGCGGTTGGCCAGGTGCGCTCGTCGGTGACGTCGGCGAGCTTGATGCCCTTCAGGATCCTGGTCATCTCCGCGTCGGAGAGCCGGCCGCCGCTGGCCACCTGGATGGTGGTCCTGCCGTCCGGGCTCCAGGCGTTGCAGAAGCCGTTACCGCACTTCGGCTCGGCCGGCGGCTTCTCGCCGTCCTTCAGCGCCTGGTTCGAGTTGGCGTTGGGGCTGACGTAGATCTGGAAGCTGCCGGGCGGGTCCTCGCCCTCCGGGCCGCCGTACGGCTCGGTGAGCCCGGTGGTGGGCAGGGCCGGAGCGGCGAAGATGGCGCCGCCGTAGTTGCCGTCGCCGGCCGCGGCGATCCCGTTCAGGCCGGCGTAGGCGTGCTGGCCGAGTTCGGCGGCGTGGTAGCCGGCGGGCAGGTACCCGACGGTGAACGGCACCCGGGCCGGCGCGGGGACGCTGGGCCGCAGCCCGGCGACCAGGGCACGCAGGTCGGCGGCGACGACGTCGGACGGCTCCGCGAAGCTCTCCGCCACCGCCCAGGCGTTGTCGGTGTACTCCCAGGCGAGCGCCCGGTGCAGGTTCGCGCCGTAGGTCGGTCCGTCCTGCTCGATCGCCTGGTGCCCGTCGACGGTGACCCGGTTCCCGGTGAACTTCTCCGCGTCGAACGCGCCCGGCCGGTAGACGGTCAGGTAGGCGTAGAGCTGCCGCGCGTCGTCCCCGGGCGTCGAGACACCCTTGGGGCCGACGGCGCCCTTGGCGCCGGCGCCATCCCGGGGCTCGACGACATCCTTCGGGTCGACGGCGCGATCGTTGGTGACCAGGCCGTCCATGTGCAGCGGGGCGATCTGGTAGGCGGTCGACACGACGATCGGGTCCTTCACGTGCAGCTTGCCCGCGTCGAACCGTTGGAAGACGTACTGGAACGGGTCGGCCGGGAACTCCCAGCCGGCGGCCGGGGTGAGCGGCGATGCCGTCGCCAGGGACGTGCCGGCGGCGGCCTGCTCTCCGGCGCTCGGGCGGATCTCGGCGTCGGGTAGGCCGATGCTGACCGCCGCGACCACGCCGGTGACGGCGAACGCGGCGGAGGCCACCGTCCACCCTGCCCGGCGACGCCGCTGCACCTTCCGTCCCGCGGTCACGATGTCGTCGACCGTGTACCGCGGCGACGGCGCGTCGGAGGTCACCTTCTCCACCAGTTCATCTGCGCGCACTGGTTGTCTCCCTTTCTGGATCGATGGTGTGGTCAAGGTCGATCTGGTCGTGGGCCAGGACCTCGCGCAGCCTGGCGAGGCCGCGGGAGGTCTGACTCTTGGCGGTGCCGATGTGCCAGCCGAGCACGCTGGCCGTCTCCTCGAGGCTCATGCCGAGGTAATGGCGGCAGACGACGGCGGCGCGCTGCCGGGGCGGGATCTCCCGCAGAGCCGCCCGGACCCGCAGCCGTTCGTCGACCGCCGTCGTCGGGTCGCGCTGCGTCGCCTCGGGCAGCGCATCACCGGCTGAGCGTTCCCGCCGCCACGGGCGGCGTTTCTCGTCGATGGCGGCGCGGACCACCATCGTCTTCGCGTACAGGTCGGGTCGCTCCAGCCGCGGCCACCGCGGGTACAGCTTGGCCAGAGCGGTCGCCGCCGCGTCCTCCGCCGTGTGCCAGTCACCACAGGTGACGTACGCCAGTTTCCGCAGCACCGGCAGCTGGGCGGCGACGAACTCCCGGAAGCCTTCCTCGTCCTCGGCTTTCACGCGGGTAGAACGGAGCGGGGGCCGGCAAATGTTGCCGCGCGCGGGAATCTTTTTCCGCACGCCCGGCAGACCGATCGAAACGATCGATGACATGGTCTGTTACGCGACGTAGTCGTTTTTGGGATAATGCCTGGTCAGACCGCTACCTACCGTGAACTCGTCATCACGAGCGGCCCTGGTGTCGGCGCCGGTTCCCGGAACTGAGCAGCCGCCGCCCGGCCTCAGACGGGAGAAACATATGCGTGCTCAGAAGGAGTCCCGGCGGTTCGGTCCCCGAGCGTCCGTACTCGTGCTCGGTCTCGTCGTGGCCGGTGCGGTGGTCGCCCCGGCGAGCCCGGCGTCCGCCGCGGTCCCCGGCCTGGTGCGGATCGCCGCGACCAGCGTCAGCAACTCCGCCGACTTCCACAGCGCCACGGCGACCTGCCCGGTCGGCAAAGTCCTGACCGGCACGGGCTACGAGCTGAACGGCGTCACGGGTGAGGGCGTCGTCGACGACCTGCGCCCCAACGGCGGCCCGGCCACCGCCCCGACGGCGGTAACCGTGGGCGCCTACGAGACGGAGGCGTTCGCCGGCAACTGGTCGGTGACGGCGTACGCGATCTGCGCCAACCCGGTGCCCGGCCTGGTGCGGGTCTCCGCGACCAGCGTCAGCAACTCGGCCGACTTCCGCAGTGTCACGGCGACCTGCCCGGTCGGGAAGGTGCTGACCGGTACGGGTTACGAGTTGAACGGTGTGACCGGTGAGGGTGTCGTCGACGACTTCCGCCCCAACGGTGGTGCCGCGGCGGCGCCGACCTCGGTGAACGTCGGCGCCTACGAGTCGGATGCCACCGCGCTGAACTGGTCCGCGACCGCGTACGCGATCTGCGCCAACCCGCTGCCCGGCCTGGTGCGGACGTCCGCGGTGGGTGCCAGCAACTCCCTCGACTTCCGCAGCGTCGTCGCGACCTGCCCGGTCGGGAAGGTGCTGACCGGCGCCGGCTACGAGCTGAACGGTGTCACCGGCGAGGGGATCGTGGACGACTTCCGGCCCAACGGTGGTCCGGCCATCGCTCCGACGTCGGCCGCCTCGGGTGCGTACGAGGAGGACGCGTTCGCCGGGAACTGGTCCGACACGGCGTACGCCATCTGCGCGACGGCGTAGGAGGGCTCGACCGGCATAGCCGCCCCGCGATCGCGCGGGGCGGCTGTGCCGTTGACTGTTCGGTCAGGAGCCGCCCTGGCGTTGAACACGCCCCTCGCCGGAGACCTTGGCCCGGCCCAGGTCGCCTTCGGTGCCGGCCGGGCCGGTCGCGGTACGGCGGTTCCGTTGGTCGGGCGAGTGCTCCATGGGCGAGCCCTGGCGACCCGGGGCGCCGCTGCCCGAATGCCGCCGACCTCGCGCCGACTCGCCGCCGCTGTCGTGTTTGTTCTGCTTGTGGCTACCCATGCACCGCGCGTACCCGGTCACCCGGCGGCTAGTCACGAGCCGACCGGCGAACGTCAGCCGTTGGGTGTCCGCGTGGTGGGCAGGATCGGGGTCGCTCTGGGCAGCCGCTCGCGTTGCTCCAACGGGAGCCATTCACCCTTGGGGTCGAGCAGTTCGATGAGCTCGACGAGCTCATTCTGTAGGCGTACCAGCCGTTCATTCTCGCGCTGGCCTCGGGCTTCCACGTCGTCCACCTCCTTCAGGAGGCGGGTGAACCAGGACGCGAACCTCGGGTCGGTGTCGAGGCGTTCGCAGAAGGCTGCGTATCCGAGCACCTCGGTCACCGCGCCCTCAGGCGACTCCACTCGGTGCAACATGACTTCACCGATGGCCCGCTGGTGTCCCCGGAACACGCGGAACGGGCCGGGCAGCGAGTCGGTCGCCAAGGGATGGTGAATCCGCTGTATCGCAGTGAAGAGCTCCTTGGTGCTCTTCACCGACTCAAGATCGAGGAAACGCTGTTCCCGGCGGAGGACCTCCAGCCAGGCCAGGTGCTCGGCGAGGACGTACACGGTGTTGTGGCGGACGTAGTGCTGCTCCTCGCTGTCGCCGGAGTGCAGGTACGTGCGCAGGAAGTTTCGGCTGAGCACGTTGTGCAGCCGAGACTGCAGCGACTCAGCTGACGACAGCAGCGGCACCCGGTAACGCCGGAACAGATCCTCGGCGAGTTCCACCTTCTCGCGGTTGCGTGTCTCGTCCTGCAGGCGGTGGGTGACGAGAGCAGTCCGATACGTCACCGCCACGCTGATCAGCGCCACGGCGGCGGACACCACAGCGATCACGATTTCCGGCCCCATGCCGCACAGCTTGCCTCGCCCCGTCGTCGGCCGATGCGTTCGACTCGCCGATCAGGCCGCTGGGGATGCGCGTAGGGCAGGCAGGCGGTCGATACCGCGATATGGCGTCCGCGGACGGCGTGCACGAGTCGCCGACCGTAGCGTCCGAACCGCGCGGGTCCCCAAGCGCGCGATCTGAGGGAGGGCAGCCATGCAGAGGCCGTTACCAGGGGAGCAGGCCCCGGTCATCGTGAATGTCGACCGCTGGCGGGCGGGGTTGCCGGACGCCTGGCCGGACAACTTTCCAACCAGCGGCGACGTCTGGCGGCGCGACGTCTTCGCGGTGGCCGACGCGTACCGGGCCGGCTCGGCGAGCCCCCGCCAACTGCTGACCGCCGTGCTGATCTGGGGTTACGGATCCATCGGGTACGGGCCGTGGCGCGCCGCCAGGTCGCTCGGGGCCGACCCGGACGGCAAACGTCTGGCGTACGCGCTGGAGGAGATGTCCGCGCCAGCACCCGACGAGGACGCGCTGCGTACGGCGTACCGCCGCCTCCGCGACCCCAACCAGGCTCGCCTGCCGTGGTTGGGGTCGGGATTGTTCACGAAGGTCCTCTACTTCGTCGGCTACCGGCGCGGGGCGGGCGGTGTGCAGCCGCTGATCCTCGACCGCGTCGTGGCCAGCTGCCTCCCCGTCGAGGCCGGCGTCGGCCGACAGTCCGACTGGTTATCGGAGGAGTGGCTCGCGTACCTGCGCTGGGCAGCCGAGCAGGCGCAGGCCCGAGGCGTTGAGCCGGACGAGGTCGAGTTGGCTATCGGTAGGGAGGCTGAGGCGGCTACGACATAGCGCGGAGCCGGGCGTCGAGGGCCTCCAGGTCGGGGACGAACCAGATGTGCCCGGCCCGGTTCGACTCGTGCACCAGGGCACGCAGCGCCGAGCTCTCCGCCAGGTGCGCCGAGATGTCGCCGACCACGGCCAGTCGCAGCCGGTAGTTGACGAACTTCTGCATGACCTCGCCCGCGAAGCGGGTGCCCAGCGAGAAGAAACGTTCGTCGAGCCGGTTGGCCGGCACGGCCACCACCTGGGCGCCGAGGAAGGCCGCGCCGATGAGGTCGAGCGCGTCCTGTTCGGTGGCCAGCGGCGGGCCCGCCGGGTCGCAGACCAGCACCTGCACCCCGGCGCGTTCCTGGACTTCGTCAGGCATCGTGGACCTCCCGGTCGAACAGGCCGTTGTCGGCGTTGAGTACGGCGTCGAGCAGGTGCAGCAGCTCGGCGGTGGCGGCGGGGTCGCCGAGGATGATGATCTTCATGCGGCGCCGCTCCTCGTCGTGCACGGTCTGCACCCGCAGAGGGTTGGCCGGGTCGTGGCCGGTGTTGGCGCTGGTGAGCACGAGCGTGCCGAGCCGGTCGGCGACGGCCCGGTCGACGCCGTCGATCTGCACGATGCTCGACACCTCCGCCGGCCCGGCCGTGGTGCCGGTGGTGGCCCGGGTCTGCCCGGTGAGCGCGTCGAGGTCACCGGCGGCGATCCGATACTGCTTGCCGATCCGCACCGCCCTCAGCCGGCCGGAGCGGATGTAGCCGCGCACCGTGCGTACGTGCAGCCCGAGCCGGTCGGCGACCTGCTCGACCGAATACATGTCTTCCTTCATCGCTCCCTATCCTACCCACACAGGGAAGGTTGGGGAGCGATGAGGTAGGTCACCAGGGTGACGACGACATCAGCTCCAAAGGGCCCGCGACGTCCTCACACCTGAGCTGCCGGCCGGGCGTGCAGCGCCAACGATCCCCCGGTGTCAGACGATTCCAGTACCGTCTGGAAACCATGGACGCGCGGCTCGGCGACGCCATCATCGGGCGGGATCATCCCGCAGGTCTGCTGCGTGCTGAGCTGGACCGGGCCACCACCAGCCACGGGGCCCTCGTCCTGGTCACCGGCGAGCCGGGCATCGGCAAGACGACCCTGGTCACGGCCGCGGCGCGCGAGGCTCGACAGCGCGGGGCACTGGTGCTCGGCGCCGCCTGCTGGGACTCCGACAGCGCCCCCGGCTACTGGCCGTGGGTGCAGGTGCTGCGCGGCCTGCAACGCTCCGCAGACGACTGGGCGGTGGCGCGGGAGACCGCGGAGCCGGCGCTCACGACCCTGCTCGGCGAGGCCGGCACCGGCGGCGAGCAGGCCGGTCGCACCGCCAGTTGGGCCGGCGTCGACACGGGCGGCGACACCGCCGACCGCGAGGCGTTCGCCCTGTACGACGCGGTGACCGCCGCGCTGGTCGCCGTCTCCCAGCACCGGCCGGTCGTGGTCGTCCTCGACGACCTGCACTGGGCCGACCCGGCCTCGCTGCGCCTGCTGGCGTTCGCCGCCCAGCACACCTGGTTCGAACGGCTGCTGCTGATCGGCACCTACCGCGACGCCGAGGTCGAGTCGGGCGAGCACCCGTTGCGCCCTCTGCTGATGCCGCTGGTCACGAAGGCGACCACGGTCACCCTCACCGGCCTGTCCCGGGACGAGGTGGCCGCGTTGATGGCGCGTACCGCCGGGCGGGAGCCCGACGCCGGCCTGGTCGACGAGGTGCACCGGCGTACCGGGGGCAACCCGTTCTTCATCGAGCAGACGGCCCGGCTGTGGCGCGTTGACGGTGCGGGCGGCACCATCGCACCCGGCGTACGGGAGGCGGTGCGCCGCCGGCTGGCCCAGCTGCCCGCACCGGTGGTCGAGGTGTTGACCGTGGCCGCCGTGCTGGGCCGGGAGTTCCACCGTCAGGTCCTGGCGGCCAGCGCGGCTGCGCCGGCGGCGCAGGTCGACCGGCTGCTCGACCGGGCGGTGACCGCCCGGCTGGTGGTAGCCCGGGGCGGCGGCCGGTTCGCCTTCGCTCATGACCTGGTCCGGGAAACGCTCTACGACGGGCTCGCCGACGACGACCGGCGGGGCCGGCACGCCGCGGTCGTCCGGGCGGTGGACCCACCGGCGGAACTCAGCGACCTGCTGATCCCGGCCGACCTGGCCCGCCACGCCTACCTGGCCGGCCCCGCGCTCGACCGGGCCCGGGTCACCGAGCTGCTGGTCGCCGCGGGGCGGGACGCGTTCGCCCGGCTCGCCACCGACGAGGCGGGGGTGCACTTCCACCGGGCGCTGGAGGTCGTCGAGGACCGGGCGCAGCGGGTCCGGATCCTCGTCGAGTTCGGCGAGGTGCGCTACCACCACGCCGGCCGGGAGGAGGCGGGGCGACTGCTCGCCGAGGCTGCGACGCTGGCCCGTACGCTCGACGACCCGGTGCTGCTGGCCCGTGTCGCGCTCACCGTCCACCGCTCCCGCCAGGTGGAGACCAGGCGCTCGATGAACGCGGCCGAGCTGGTGCGGGAGGCGTACCGGCGGCTCATCGGCGAGCCGGACGGCACCGCGTCGGTCGGCACGTTGATCGCCGACCTGATCACCGCCACCGAAACGATCGCCCGCCGGGGCCGGGACGACGAGACGCTGACCTTCAGCCTGTGGGCCCGCCACGACACCACCTGGGGGTTGGGCACCGCAGCGGCCCGGGCCGCCCTCACCTCGGAGATCCGGGACGTGGCCCGCCGTACCGGCGACCGGGAGACCGAGCTGTGGGCCACCTCGCTGCGCTGGGTGGCGCTGCTGGAGCTGGGCGACCCCCGCTTCGTCGACGAGTTCACCGCCTTCGTCACCGGCGGCGGGCAGGACGACCTGGCCCGGCACCGGATGGCCGCGACCATCGACAGTGGAATCATCGCGGCGTTCCGAGGCGACTTCGCCGAGGCCGACGAGCGGTTCGCCATCCTCACCGACTTCGTCGACCCGGGGCACACCGAGTTCGCGTTCATGGGCCATCACCTGCTCTGGTCCCGGCTGCTGCTCCAAGGCCGGTTCGACGAGGCCGACGCACTGCTGGACGGACTGGCCCCGGCCGACTACCCGTACCGGGAGCTGCTGCGGGCGATCACCGCCGCGGAGCGCGGCGACGACGAGACGGCGATCCGGCTGACCGCCGGCATCGAAGCCGCCGACATCCGGTACCCGCGCCCGGTGTCACCGCTCTGGCTGCGGCTGCGCGCCCAGGCGGCGGCCGCGTCCCGCGACCCGCAGCGCTGCGACGACGCGCGCGCCGCACTGACCCCACACCGTGGAGAGTGGACGGTGGCGCTCTTCGGCTGCGACATCAGCGGTCCCGTGGACCACTGGCTCGCGGTGGTCGACGCCGCCCAGGAGCGCTGGGACGACGCCATCGCTGGCTTCGAAGCGGCCCGCGACGCTGCCGACCGGATGGGCTCCCGGTCCTGGTCGCTCATCGCCCGCACCGAGCTGGCGAACGCCCTGGCCGGCCGTGGCCACCCGAACGACGCCGCGACAGCGGCCACCCTGAGTGCCGCCACCGTGCGGGACGCCACCGCCCTCGGCATGACCCAGGTGCTCGACCGGCTCGTAGACCCGACGTCCCCCAGCGCCGCCACCTCGGCCGACCCCGCCACCCCTGGCCAGTTCGCCATGGCTGGCGAGGCCAGTGCGCTCAACCAGGTCATCGCGGCCAACCAGGTCGGTGCGTCAGGCCAGACGACGGAAGCAGGCCGGCTCGTCGCGTCAGGCCAGACCACGGAAGCAGGCCGGCTCGTCGCGTCAGGCCAGACAGCGGAACCAGGTCCGGCCGTCGGGCCGCGCCAGGTCGTGCCGGCCGGAGCGCCGGTCGAGGGGTACGAGTTCCGCCGCGACGGGCCGGTCTGGCAGCTCGCCTACGCCGGCGCCGTCGTGCACCTGCCCGACGCCAAGGGGCTGCACGACCTGCATCTGCTGCTGAGCCGGCCGGGCAGTGACATTCCGGCGGTAGAACTGCTCGACCCGGCCGCCGGGCCGGAGCTGGTCGCCGCCCGCCGGATGGGCGGCGATCCGGTCCTCGACGACGAGGCGAAGGCCCGGTACCGGCGGCACCTGGAACGCCTCGACGAGGAGATCGACCGGGCCGCCGCGCGCGGCGACGACCGGAAGGTGGCCGCGCTGGACGGTGAACGCGGCGCGCTGCTCGACGAGCTGCGCGCCGCGGCCGGGCTGGCCGGCCGGAGCCGCCGGCTGGGCGACGAGGCCGAGCGGGCCCGCAAGACGGTCACCGCGCGGATCCGGGACACCCTGCGCAAGCTCGACGAGCGCCACCCGGCCCTCGCGGGCCACCTGCGCGAGACCGTCTCGACCGGCAGCACCTGCCGCTACCTGCCGCCCGAGCCGCCGCCCTGGCGCCTCTGAACAACAACGACGGACGGGCGCCGCCACATCAAGGGCGACGCCCGTCCGGGTGCGGCAGGGTCAGCGGCGGTTGTACCGGTACATGGTCAGCGTGCCGAAGACGACCACGAACCCGACGCTCCACGCCAGCAACCACATCGTGCTCGACGGGTCCGACGAGCCGGCCATCGCCGCGCGGACCGCGGCCACCAGCTGCGTCACCGGGTTGACGTTCACGAACGCCTGGAGCCAGCCGGGCATGGTGCTCGGCTCGACGAAGACGTTGCTCAGGAACGTCAGCGGGAACAGCACCATCATGCTGACGCCCATCACCGACTTCTCGCTGCGCAGGACCAGCCCGAAGAACGTCCACACCCAGGAGAACGCGAACGAGAAGACCACCAGCAGCCCGATCCCGGCAGCGACACCGGCCACCCCGCCGTCGGGCCGGAACCCGAGCGCCAGCCCGACGCCGAGGATCACCAGGGCGGCGAGGATGTAGCGCAGCACGTCACCGAAGATCATGCCGACCAGGGCGGCCGGCCGCCAGACGGGCAGGGTCCGGAAGCGGTCGAAGATGCCCTTCTCGATGTCGGTGTTGAGGCCGACGCCGGTGTACATGGTGATCATGACGACGCTGGTCACCATGATGCCGGGCAGGAAGAACTGCAGGTAGTCGCGCGGGCTGTCGGCGAGGGCGCCACCGAACAGGTACGTGAACATCAGCACCATGATGATCGGGAACGCGGTCACGTCGAAGAGCTGCTCCGGCACGTGCTTGATCTTCAGCATGGCCCGCCAGCCGAACGTCAGCGACGCCCCCAGCGCGGTGGGTCGGGGCGGTCGGGAACCGGGCGCGAGCACGGTCGCCAGCGCCTCGGCGGACGGGACGTAGACGGCGGGCGCCCGTTCGGTCGTGGTGGTGGTGACGTTGCTCATCGGGCTGCCTCCAGCTGGTCGTCCCGCTCGTCGGCGGGCACGGCGGGGTGGTCGGTCAGGGCCAGGAAGACCTCGTCGAGGCTCGGCTGGCCGAGGGAGAAGTCGTCGACGACGATGCCCGCGCGGGCCAGGTCGCCGAGCGCGCGGGCGGCCTGCGCGCTGGCGTCGAGGTCGGTGCCGGCCTCGCCGACCCGGGCCAGCAGCGCGACCGGGTCGGCTTCGAGCTGCACCGGTACGCCGAGGGCCGCCTGCAGCACCTTCTCCGCCTCGGGCCGCTGCGCGGGGTCGCGCAGTCGCAGGTGGACGGTGCCGGAGCCGACCGACGACTTCAGCTCGCCCGGGGTGCCCTCCGCGATCACCCGGCCGTGGTCGACGACCGCGATCCGCCCGGCGAGCTGGTCCGCCTCGTCCAGGTACTGCGTGGTGAGCAGCACCGTCGTGCCGTGTGCGACCACAGCGCGGATGATCTCCCAAACCTGGTTGCGGCTGCGCGGGTCCAGGCCGGTCGTCGGCTCGTCGAGGAAGAGCAGGTCCGGGGTGTTGAGGATGCTGGCGGCGATGTCGATGCGCCGCCGCATCCCGCCGGAGTACTTCTTCACCTGGCGGTCACTCGCGTCGGTCAGGCCGAACGCGGCGAGCAGGGCCGCCGCGCGCTCGCGGGCGGCCGGCTTGCGCAGGCCGAGCAGGCGGGCCAGGAGCACCAGGTTCTCCGTGCCGGTCAGGTCCTCGTCGACGGAGGCGTACTGGCCGGTGAGGCTGACCCGGGAGCGGACCGCGTCGGCCTCGGTGACCACGTCGTGCCCGAACACCCGCGCCGTGCCGCCGTCGGGCCGCAGCAGCGTCGCGAGCACCCGGACGGCCGTGGTCTTGCCCGCCCCGTTCGGGCCGAGCAGACCGTAGACGGTGCCGGCGGGCACCTGGAGGTCGATGCCGGCCAGCGCCCGGGTGTCCCCGAACGAACGGGTGAGCCCCGCGGCCTCGATGGCCAGGCCGGTGGTGCGTCTACTCATGATCCTTACCTTTCGTTGGACGTGTTCAGGAGGCGTAGGGCCGGGCGGCGCGGCCTTCGCGCAGCGCCAGACCCCACCAGCGGAGCTGGTCGAGCAGGACGCGGGCGTCCCGGCGCAGTTCGTCGGTGCACTGCGGCGTCGGCTCACCGGCGAGCAGGTCGATGCCGACGACGTCGCGCACCGTCATCGAGTGCAGTGCGGTGAAGATGGTGCGCAGCTGGTCGACCGCGTGCAGGCCGGTGGACCGGCAGCCGTACGACACGAAGCCGACCGGCTTGGCCTGCCACTCGTCGTACGCGTAGTCGATCGCCTGTTTCAAGGGTGCGGGGAAGCTGTGGTTGTACTCGGGGGTGACCACGACGAACGCGTCCGCCCTGCCCACCGCGCGGACGAACGCCCGGATGGACGCGGTCGGCTCGGCGGGGTAGCTGGCCGGAAAGTCGTACTCGGTGAGGTCAACGACCGTCACCGTGAGGTCGTCGTGCCGCTCGGCCTGCTCGACGAACCAGCGGGCGACCCGGTCACCGGCCCGCCCCTCCCGGGTGCTGCCGATGATCACGGCGATTCTGAGCGGCGTCATCGTTTCCCCTCCCCGGCCTCGTGGTCTCACTCGTAAGGCGCGAGGCAGCGGCCGGCGGCCCGCTAGTTCGGATCTAGCGGGCCGTGCGGACGGCGTTTCGTCGGTCGCGATGTCGGTGGCATCGGCTTGACTGGGGGCGACGATCAGGGGGCGGAATGGCACAGATACGTATCGAGCCGTGGCACGAGGACGACCTCGACCTGCTGCGGCAGCTCAACTCACCGGACACGCGCAAGCACACCGGCGGCCCGGAGACCGATGAGCAGGTGCTCGCCCGGCACGACCGCTACGTGCACTTCGCCGAGGGTGGCCAGGGCTGCATGTTCACCCTGGTGCTGCCGGACGGGGCGCGGGCGGGCAGCGTCGGCTACTGGGCCCGGGACTGGCGCGAGCAGCCGGTGTACGAGATGGGCTGGGCGGTGCTGCCCGCGTACCGGGGGCAGGGGCTGGCCACCGCCGCGGTGCGCGCGGTCGTCGACGTGGCCCGCGCACGGCGGACCCGCCGCTACGCGCACGCCTACCCCTCGGTCGACAATCCCGCCTCGAACGCGGTCTTCCGCAAGGCCGGGTTCACCCTGCTGGGCGAGACCGGCTTCGAATATCCGCCGGGGCACCTGATGCGGGCCAACGACTGGCAGCTCGACCTGACCGCCGCGCCGACCGAGGACTGAGGTCGGCGGGGCGGCTGAGGCAGGTCACCAGGTGGTGTCGAGGCGGTGCCGCTGCTCGGCGGTCAGCTCCAGGTCCACCGCCGCGAGGCTCTCGTCGAGCTGGGCCACCGAGGACGCGCCGACCAGCGGGATCGACGGCAGGTCGCCGCCCAGCAACCAGGCCAGCACCACCTGGTTGACCGTCGCACCGCTCTTACCGGCCACCTCGCGCAGCGCGGCCAGCCGGCGGGGCGCGCTCGGCAGGTCGTACGCCGCGCTGAGCGGCTTGTCCGCCCGTGTGAAGGCACCCTTGAGCAGCGGCGAGTACGCCACCAGGGTCAGCTCGGGCTCGGCGCGCAGGTAGCTGAGCAGGTCGCCGCTGACGCCGCCCGGCTCGCCGTCCGGGTCCAGCGCGCTGGCCAGGTCGGTCCGGTTCGGCAGGTAGCTGCGGTGGTACTGGAGCACCTCGTACCCCGGCAGGCCGGCCGCGGCGGCCAGCGCGCGGGCCCGCTCGACCCGCCAGGCCCGGTGGTTGCTCGCCCCCAGCAGGCCCACCGTCCCCTCGGCGACCAGCTCGGCGAAGCCCTCGACGGTCTCCGCCAGCGGCACCGTGCGGTCCTTGATGTGCGCGTAGAGCAGGTCCAGCCGATCCACGCCGAGCCGGTCCCGACTGCGCTCGCCGGATTCGCGGATCACCTTGGCGGACAGGCCCTCGGCGTTGTCCAGGTAGCTGGTTCCCGGTGCCAGCGGGCGGGCGCCCAGCTTGGTGGCGATGACGATCTCGGGGCCGACGCCGCGGCTGCGCCGCCACCGGCCGAGCAGTTCCTCGCTCTGCCCGCCCTGGCCGTCGTCCACCCAGAACGCGTAGTTGTCCGACGTGTCGATGAAGGTGCCGCCGGCCTCGACGTACCGGTCGAGGATCGCGTACGAGGTGGCCTCGTCGGTGGCGCTGCCGAACAGCATCGCGCCGAGGCTGAGCACGCTGACCTCGCGCCGGGTCGCCGGGTCGGTGCCGATCGTGCGGTACCGCATGGGGATCTCCTTCCGGGCGCCCTACCGGTGGGCGCCCGCGTGCCACCCTGCCGGCTGGAGCGCACTCCAGGTCAAGCGTTCACCAGCGCAGGGCGGATCGTCATGGAGGTCCGTGATCGTCCAGCGGACGATCTCGTCTCAACTGCGTTCGGTGCCCCTGTGGCACAGTCCTGAGTGTGCCGTTGGATGAGCTGCCGGCCTGGTTGCCGGCTTGGTGTCTGGACCATCTGGGCGGCGAACCCGCCGGCGTGCTGTTCCAGTCGCAGCAGGTCTCGACGGTGTTCGGTCTGCGGTTGGCCGGCGGCAGGGACGTCGTGGTCAAGGCGCGCGCCGACGACGGCCGGGCCGCGTCGTGTGTCGCGGCACAGGCCCGGCTGGCCGAGCGCGGGTTCCCGTGTGCCCGGCCGCTCACGCCGGTGGTCGGTGTCGGTGCGCTGGCCGTGCACGCCGAAGAACTGCGGCCCGGCGGCGAGGTGTTGCACGGGGACTCGCCGGGCATGGCCATGCGCTGCGCGGAGGTGTTCGCCCGGCTGATGGGCGAACTTGCCGGCGTGACCCTCGCGCCGCCGCTTCCGAATCCGCCCTGGGTGCGGTGGGACCACACCGATTCTGGGGTGTGGCCGGCGATCGACGTTCTCGACAGCCGGGACCAGACTGTCGTGTCCGAGCACATCGTGGAGACGGCTGAGCGGGCCCGGCGGCGGCTGCTGGCCGCCGGCCTGCCGTGCGTGCTCGGCCACGCCGACTTCGAGGCGCAGAACCTACGGTGGCAGGGTCGGCAGGTGTGGGCCGTGCACGACTGGGACAGCCTGGCGTGGCAGCCGGAGGCGGCGCTGGTGGGAGCGGCGAGCGGGTCGTTCGCCAGTTCCGGACCGCCCACGCTGGCGCCGATCGACAGCTCCGAGGCGTTCCTGGTGGCTTATCAAGACATTCGAGGGCGCTTGTTCACGGCCGTGGAGCTGGAGATCGCATGGGCGGCCAGCTTGTGGATGGCCGCGTACAACGCCCGGGAGATGGCACTGTGCGGTGGCACCCCGGCGGGCGGCGATGCGCTGCGGGCGCAGGCAGCCGAACGCCTGCGCCGGGCTGATGCGTAAATCAGCACGTGCACCGGACGTTTGGAAGCCCGTAACCGTGCCCTGGCCGGGATCAAGGGCTCGCCGCGCCGTGATCCGACCGGCAGCCGACCAGCTCGTCCCCGTGGTCGGACCGCCGGTAGAGCACACTGTGCCGCTCCCGGGCACGGACCACCAGGCCGGAGCGCAGCAGCACCCCCAGGTGGTAGGAGACGGTGGCCGGGGCCAGCCGGTGCCGCTCGCTCAGCTGCCCGGTGGACCGGGGCACGTTCAGGTCCGCCAGGATCGCCGCCCGGCTCACACCGACCAGGTCGCCGAGCCGGCCCGCCCGGCGCTGCTGGGCCCGCCCGGCGCCGATCGGATAGACCAGCACCGCGTTGCCCTCGTCGCAGAGCTGGGTGGACAACTGCGGCCAGGCCAGCGCCGACGGCGCGAGCACCAGCTCCGCGCCGGTGAGCGACGTGGTGATCCGGTACGAGCTGTCGATGGTCAGCGACCTGCCGGTCCAGCCGACCCCGGGGTGCAGGCCGTTCAGCATGCTGCCCACCCCGGCGGTGGCCATCGCGGTGGCCCGCACCGCCAGCTCGGCCTCCAGCGTGGCCCGCACCGCCGGCCACCGCTCGGCGAGCGCGGCCTGCCAGAAGTGGCGCAGCCCGTCGGTGACCCGCCGGGCGAGGGTGCCGTCGTCGACCACCGCGCGGACCCGCGCCGG
The DNA here is from genome assembly GCF_003667455.1 of Micromonospora sp. CV4. Taxonomy (NCBI): domain Bacteria; kingdom Bacillati; phylum Actinomycetota; class Actinomycetes; order Micromonosporales; family Micromonosporaceae; genus Micromonospora; species Micromonospora sp. CV4. The sequence goes on from NZ_RCVI01000260.1 coordinate 66,983, forward strand.
CATCCCGCCCGCCGGGAACCGCTCGTTCACCTGCGTCGCCACCGCCTCGGCCGGGGTCGCCGCCATGACCGCCAACTGCTGGTCGAAGACCGTGTCGAGCGGACCCAGCGGCGGTTTCGGCGTGAGCAGGTCCGGCGTGTAGCCGAGCCGGCCGGGCGGCGTCACCAGCTCCGCGACCAAAGCCACATCGGGGTGCCGCAGAGCGGCGCGGGCGGCCGGACCGGGATCGCCGTGCACCGGATGCCCGAACCGCGAGAGCGCGGCCCGTAGCCAGGACGTCACCTCCGCGGCGGGAGAGATCGCCAACCGGAGCCGGGCGAGGCTCGGGCCGTCCAGATGCGCGACCATCACAGCGCGGATCGTACAAGCGGTGGCATCGATGTGCGGTCCGCATTCGAGCTGGTTCGAATCAGTGGCCGGCAGCGTGGCGGGCCGGGTTGGCTGCGACGGCACAACCACTCGTCCGAAGGAGAACCCGATGCGCCCACCTGCCTCCGCCCGCCCCGCCGGCCGGCTCGGCCGTACGATCGCCCTGGTCGGGCTCGCCGCCGGCCTGCTGGCGGCTGCTCCCGCCGCGGTCTCGGCCGCCGGCCCCGCACCGGGCGACACCACAGCCGGCCACGCGGCTGCCCGTGGCTGCGAACGCGCCTTCGACCGCGCGGTCCGGGCGTACGTGGAGACCACCGCCCGCCGCGACCTTGACGGCTTCGCCGCGCTGCTGCACCCCGACGTGACCTCGGTCTTCGCCTCCGACGGGGAGGTGCTGGACGGCAAACGGGCCACCGTGGACTGGCTGCGCGGGTTCTTCGCCGACGACTCCTGGACGCAGTCGTTCAGTGTGGCCAAGCAGACGGTGGTGGGCTGCCGGACCGGGTTCGTGCTGTTCGACTCCGTCTACGCGGTGCCGGCCACCGGCACCAGGGTGCCGCTGCTGATCGGGGTCAGCTACACCTACCACCACGGGCGCTGGCTGGTGCTGCAGAACCAGGACTCCGTGGGCCGGATCTGACCATGAAGGCTGGCGAGGGGTCGCCGGCCGGGGGGAGGGGCGGGCGCGGCAGCAGCGGCGCCCGCCCCGCGGCGGCGTTCAGACGGCCTTCTCGAAGGCGGCAACCGCCAGCGGCGCGATCTTGGCGATCAGCGCGGTGCTGGCCGCCAGGTCTCCGTTGCTCCCCGAGGCGTCCACCTCCATGACGAAGTTGCCGCGCACCAGGACCAGCGTGCACTGGTGCCGGGTCGCCTTCCCCTTCAGCCGCTCGCAGAAGGTGATCACGTCCGGGCCGTTCGGCATGGGCGGAGGCGAGGGCCGCACGATCGTCGACGTGCGCCCGTCGTCGGGCACCTCGTACTCCTTGCACGTCGCGAGGACGGACCGCAGCTCGTCGGCGAGCTTGCGACCGGGGACCTTCAGGTAGCCGACGACGTACTGCCGGAGCCACACGGTCTCGCCGTCCCAGAGCCGCTCCCGGTAGGCGGTGCGTTTGATGTCCGACGGCAGGCTCGCCCTGCACAGGGAGATCAACTTCCAGGCGTCGGTGTTCTCGTCGGTGTACTGGGCGGTCTCCGGGTTGAACTGGGCGTCCAGGTCCAGCATCGCCCCCGTCACCCGGCTGCGGACCTCGGCCGTGGAGGTCGGCGCCGGGCGCGGCTTCGGCGGGGTCGGCGAGGCCGACACCGCCGGCGCGGACCAGCGGGGAGCCCCGGCGGCCTGGCTCGGGGCGCAGGCCGCCGAGGCGAACAGGAGCAACGACAGCGGAACCAGGATGGTACGGCGGAGCGACATCGCCGGGGGCGGTCCTTTCACGCGAAAAGGGGGCCCGACCCGGCCCCCTTTTCACTGTGCGCCGTCGCCGACCGTCGCGTTACGCCGGCAGGTAGGCGAAGGTGTCCGGGTGCCCGCCCTGCCGGCCGGACTCGCCCTTGTCCAGCTCGGTGATCCGCTCCATCGCCGTGTCGTCCAGCTCGAAGTCGAAGATCCGGGTGTTCTCCTCGATCCGCTCCGGGGTGGTCGACTTCGGGAAGATGATGTCGCCGCGCTGCACGTGCCAGCGGAGCACCACCTGCGCCGGGGTCCGGCCGAGCTGCTCGGCGATGTCGACCACCGTCGGGTCGCCCAGCACCTTGCCCTGCGCGATCGGCGACCACGCCTCGGTGAGGATGTTGTGCTCGCGGCCGTAGGCGCGGACCTCCTCGTTGCCGAAGTACGGGTGCACCTCGACCTGGTTCACCGCCGGCACCACGTCCGCCTCGGCGGCCAACCGCCGCAGGTGCGACACCTGGAAGTTCGACACGCCGATCGAGCGGGCCCGGCCGTCGCGCTGGAACTCCTCCAGCGCCTTCCAGGTGGAGACGAAGTCGCCGTCGTACAGGGTCGGCAGCGGCCAGTGGATGAGGAACAGGTCGATGTAGTCCATCTTCAGCGCCGCCAGCGTCGAGTCGAACGCCTTGCGGGCGTCGTCGGGACGGTGAAAGGCGTTGTTCAGCTTGCTGGTCACGTAGACCGAGCCGCGGTCGAGGCCGGACTCGCGGACCGCCTGGCCCACCTCGGCCTCGTTGCCGTACATCTCGGCGGTGTCGATGTGCCGGTAGCCCACCTCCAGCGCCTTCGCCACCGCCGCGACGGTGTCCTTCGGCTCGATCTGGAACACCCCGAAGCCGAGCTGCGGGATGGTCGTGCCGTCGTTCAGGCTGATGTCGGGAATCGTGTTGGCCACTGCGGCTCCTTCGCGTCTTCGTTCGAGGCACCCGGGCGCGGAATCACGTCCACCCGTGCCACCTGTTATCCCTACCCGAGCGGGTGGTGGTTGCACCGCCGGATCCGAAGTGACGAGCGCAACGTGGCGTACGGGCCGCTTCACCCGGTCGTGTCGAAGAGCACCGGCCAGGGTCGCGCGGCGGGTGCCGACGGGGTGCCGGGCGTGGGCGGCGCGACGGCCGCCTCGCCGCCGGCCAGCACCAGGCCGAAGAGGAACTCCGGGTTGCGCGCCGGCCGGACCCGCGTTGGCCGCCAGCCGTGCCGGCGGCACACGTCCAGCAGGTGGTCGTGCCAGCGCGGCGCGGTGGCCCGGGGCGCGGCCACCAGGTCGAGGCCGGCCAGCGCGGCGAGCGCCACCTCCCGGTCGCGGGCCAGCGGCGAGGTGCGCGGCAGCAAAATCCCCAGGGGTACGTCGACCGGGGCGCCGAAGCGCAGCCCGTCCGCCGCCACCGGGTGGTGCACCAGTCCCACGTCCAGGGTGCGTTCGGTGAGCATCCGCACCTGCTCGCTGCTGGTCAGCTCGTGCAGTTCCACGTCCAGGCCGGGTGCGCGGGCGGTGAGCCCGTCCAGCAGAGCGCGCAGCGTCACCGCCGGCGTCTCCGGCGGCACACCGGCCCGCAGGACGCCCAGCTCGCCCGCACGGACCTGTCCCATCAGGCTGCGGAGCCGACCCTCCCCGGCGAGCAGCTCCTCGGCCTCGCCGAGCAGCAGCTCACCGGCGGTGGTGAGGCGCACCTGGCGGCGGGACCGGTCGAACAGCTCGACGGTCAGCTCCCGTTCGAGCCGCTGGATCGACTGGCTCAGCGGCGGCTGGGCCATCCCGAGCAGCTCCGCGGCCCGCCCGAAGTGCAGCTCGTGGGCGACCACCACGAAGTGCCGCAGGTGTCGGAGCAGGTCCACGGCCGGGACCCTACGCCAGCGCCGGCATCGTGCTGCTGGATACCGTGCCGGGGTGGACGTGGGGGAGCGCATCGAGGCCATCTTCGCCGGGGCCGGGGTCACCGGCAGCCTGCACGCCGTCGACCTGGACGCCGTGGACCTGACCGCCGACGACCCGGCGGGCGGCGGTCCGGAGGTCGGGGTGCGCGCCGACGAGCAGGTGGTGATCGCCTCGATCTTCAAGATCCTTCTGGTGCTGGAGTTCGCCCGGCAGGTCGTCGCCGATCAGCTGGACCCGACCGAGCGGATCCTGGTCACCGCCGCCGACCGGCTCGGCGGGTGGGGGCTGGCCGGCTGCACCGACGACGCCGAGGTGTCGCTGCGGGACCTCGCGTACTTCGCCATGTCGGTCAGCGACAACACCGCCGCCGACCTGCTGCTGCGCCGGGTCGGCCCGGACCTGCTGCCGATGCTCGCCGCCGAGCTGGGGTTGACGCGTACCCGCGTGCTCGGCGGCCCCCGGGACCTGGTCGAGGCGATGCTCGCCGACGTGGGCGCGCGGACCGAGGCCGAGTTCGCCCGGATCTTCCCCACGCTGCCAGACGACCGGGTCCGGGCGATGCGGGTGTTCGACCCCGCGCGCACCACCTCCAGCACGGCCCGGGAGATCACCCGACTGCTCACCCTGATCTGGCGCGACGAGGCCGGGCCGGCGGCGGCCTGCGCGATGGTCCGCACCTGGATGGCCCGGCAGATCTTCTGGACCCGGCTGGCCGCCGGGTTCCCGCCCGGCGTCCGGATGTCCGGAAAGACCGGAACCCTGCCCGGCCTGCACCTGGAGGCCGGCGTCGCCGAGTATCCCGACGGCGGCCGGTACGCCATCGCCATCTTCGCCCGTGCCGACCAATTGGCCCCGCGCCGGATCGACGTGGACCTGGCGATGGGGCAGGCGGCTCGCACGGCCGTCGAGGCGCTGCGCGCCGACTGAATTTTCCGCCCGTCCGAGCGCGGCACACGGGCCCTGAGCCGGCCAGATATGCGGATCGGTATCGGAGCGAACGGTGTTGGATCTTGGACCTGGGCGAGGTGGCGCTGGTTGGCTCGGATCGACCAACCGCCCGACCACGGGGAGTAGATCCGTCATGCCCAGTCTCGACCGTCGTCGCTTCCTCCGCGACGCCGCCGCCACCACCGCCCTGGTCTCCGCCGGCGGCCTCGCCGCCACCTCCGTTACCCCGGCCCACGCCGCGCCGACGGCCGCCGCCTCCGCACCGACCACCCGTCGCACCGGAGCAGTCAGCTTCCGCTGGTGGGGTACGGCCGGCTGGCGCGTCGACATCAGGGACCGGACCGTGCTGGTCGACCCGTACCTCAGCCGGATCGACACCGGCCTGTTCACCGGCCCGTTCAACCCGGCCGCCGGGTTGACCGTGCGCACCGACGCGATCGACCCGCGCGTCGACCGGGCCACGACGGTGCTGGTCACGCACACCCACTGGGACCACTTCATGGACGTGCCGTACATCGCCGGCCGCACCGGCGCGCGGGTGTTCGGCACGCTGACCGCGTACCACCTGGGGTTGGCCTACGGGATGCCGTCGACGCAGCTCAGCCCCGTGAAGGGCGGAGAGGTGCTGGACTTCGGCGATCACACGATCGAGGTGGTCGGCTCCCTGCACAGCCGCAACCCCTCGTACTCGGTGGCCTTTCCCGGTGTGCGGGTGAGCCCGCCGCCGCGGCCGGCGACCATCGCGGACCTGCCGGAGGGGGACACCCTGGGCTACCTGCTGCGGGTCGACGGCGGGCCGTCGGTCTACTTCACCGGGGCCAGCGACGTCGCCGAGCGGAACCTCACCGGCCTGGCGCCGGACGTGGCCATGGTGGCCATGCAGAGCGCCACCACCACCGGCGACTACCTGCCCCGGCTGCTGGCCGGCCTGGACTACCCGAAGGTCGTGGTGCCGGTGCACTGGGACAACTTCGAGACCGAGCTGCGGAACCCGCCGCCCGTCGCACCGGCCGACCGCGTCCGGCTGGACGACATGATCGCGGCGGTCCGCCGGATCTCGCCGCGCAGCCGGGTGCTGGTGCCCGAGTACGAGACCGCCTACCACTTCTGACCGGCCTCGGCGGCGGTCGCGGCCCGGGCGTCGCGACCGCCGCCGGGTCAGCCGGCGGCCAACTCCGCCAGGGCGCGCACCGACTTCCAGTTCCGGGTGGTGGCCACCACGTCCAACTTCTTCTCCAGGTACGCGTTGGTGAACTTCGACCGCCCGTAGCCGCCCTCGGGAAAGTGCAGGTAAACCTCCCGACCGGTCACCGTGAACGCCACGTTCTCGCCGCCGGGCACGGTGAGCGCGTCCACCGTGGACCGCTTCGGGACGGTGGCGAGGAACGCCACCAGCAGCCTCGTCGGGTCGTCCTCCCGCTCGGCGTACGGGTTGCCGCCGGCCACCGCCGCCAGCTCCCGGGCGCTGCGCACCAGCACCGGCACGCTCAGCCCCAGCTCGTCGGCGAGCGCCCGCTCCATACCGCCGGCCAGCTTCTCGGCGTCGCGCACGGTGCTGCCGAACACCACGTTGCCGCTCTGCAGGTACGTCCGGGCGTCCCCGTGCCCGAGATCGGTGACGAGGCGGCGCAGGTCGGCCATCGCGAGCCGGGTGGAGCCGACGTTGACCCCGCGCAGCAGGGCGACGTACCGGGTCATGGGGTCCTCCTCGATCACCGGGCCGACCAGGTCAGCGTAGGCCGACCGGACCCGGTCCGCCCGGACCCACCAGGCCGGTCTCGTAGGCGACGATGACGAGCTGCGCGCGGTCGCGTACCGCCAGCTTGGTCAGCAGCCGCCCCACGTGCGTCTTCACGGTGGCCGGGCTGAGGGTGAGGTGCGCGGCCAGCTCGGCGTTGGACAGGCCCCGGGCGATCAACGCGAGCACCTCCCGCTCCCGTTCGGTCACCCCGTCCAGCCGGCGCGGCAGCGGTCGGGCCGGCTCCGGCCGCCGGGCGAACTCGTCGATCAGCCGGCGGGTCACCGTCGGCGCGAGCAGCCCCTCACCGGCGGCCACCACCCGGATGCCGGTCAGCAGCTCCGCCGGTGGGGTGTCCTTGAGCAGGAAGCCGCTGGCGCCGGCCCGGAGTCCGCCGTAGACGTACTCGTCGAGGTCGAAGGTGGTCAGGATGAGCACCCGGGTGGCCGCCATCGCCGGGTCGGCGCAGATCCGCCGGGTCGCCTCGATGCCGTCCATCTCCGGCATGCGTACGTCCATCAGCACCACGTCCGGCCGATGCTCGGCGGTCAGCGCGACGGCTTCCACGCCGGTGCCCGCCTCTCCCACGGTGGTGCAGTCGGGCGCCAGGTCGACCAGCAGCCGGAAGCTGCCGCGCAGCAGCGCCTGGTCGTCGGCGATCAGCACCCGGATCATGCGGCGACCCGGTAGGGCAGCCGCGCCGTCACCGCGAAACCACCGCCGGCACGTGGCCCGGCGCGGAAGTCGCCGCCGTGCACCGCCACCCGCTCGCGCATGCCGACGAGCCCGTGCCCCTCGCCGATCACCCCGATCGGCCGCCGACCGTCGTCGATCACCTCCACCCGTACCTCACCGGGCGTGACGGTCACGGTCGCCCGGCAGGCGGCGGGCGCCGCGTGCTTCACCACGTTGGTCACCGCCTCCTGCACGATCCGGTACACGGCGAGGCCCACCGACTCCGGGACCGCGCCGTCCGGTTCCTCCCGCCGGATGTCCAGCCGGACGTCGACGCCGCCGATGGTCGCCCGTTCGGCCAGCCCGGGCAGCTCGTCCAACCCGGGCGCCGGCGCGTACGAGGTCTCCTCCCGCAGCACGCCGAGCACCCGGCGGATGTCGGTCAGCGCGGTCCGGCCGGTCTCCTCGATCACCCGCAGCGCGGCGCCCGCCTCGCGGGGGTCGGCCTCGGCGACGTGGTTGGCGACGGCCGCCTTCACCACGATGAGACTCAACGTGTGCGCCACCACGTCGTGCAGCTCCCGGGCCACCCGCAGCCGCTCCTCGGTGGTGGCCTGGCGGATCAGATGCTCGCCCTGCCGGGCGGCGAGAGCGCGTCGCTCCCGGATCAGCCAGCCGATCAGCCAGGCTGGCGCGATCATGACGGCGGCGTAGGCGACCGCCCCGGTCCGCGACCAGAGGTCGCCCGCGGTCAGCACCAGCGCGACGCTCACCAGAGCGAGACAACCGGCGGCGCAGATCATCGATCGGCGCGTGGCCGTCGACACGGCCACCGTGTAGAAGGACAGGCCGATGGCGAACGCCGGCGCGGCAGCCGCAAAGTTGGGAATCACGCCGGTGACCAGGGCAACGGTGCTGATCGAGCTGATCGCGATGGCGACCGGAACCGGCCACCGTCGCCGGACGGCCAACGGCAGCCCGAGAGTCATTCCGACGAGCACGGACACCAAGAGCGGTTCGCGTACGCCACCGTGCAGCGGCGACTCGAGCGCCGCGTACGGGCAGAGCAGCCCGCCGACCGCCACGGCCAGGACGGCGTCCAGGATGTACAGATCCATCGGCCGCAGTCGCCGGGACAGCAGGAGAGCGATCACCCGACAAACGGTATCGGCCAGCCGCGGTGGGGGCGTCCACCCGTGGGCCGTCATCCTCGGGTACGACGCCTGGTCACCGGTCGCCCGCGGACTCCGCCCACGGGCGGGCCGGAAAGTGTCCGTGCTGGCACGACGCGCGACACCTGCCGGAGCCGGCACCGTGACGGCCATGACCACAGACACGGTGACCTTGACGGGGGTACGAGCGGTGTACGGCACCCGGGATCGGCCGGTGACGGCGCTCGACGGTGTGACGACCAGCTTCGCGAGCGGCACCTTCACGGCGGTGATGGGCCCCTCCGGCTCGGGAAAGTCCACGCTGCTGCACTGCGCGGCCGGGCTGGACAGCCCGACCGAGGGGATCGTCACGATCGACGGCATCCGTCTGAACGACCTCGGCGAGGACGAGCTGACCCGACTGCGGCGCGACCGCATCGGCTTCGTGTTCCAGGCGTTCAACCTGGTGTCCACGCTGACCGCCGCGCAGAACGTCGAGTTGCCCCTGCGCCTGGCCGGCCGCCGCCCACCGGCCCGGGACGTCGCCGCCGCGCTCGACGCCGTCGGACTGGCCGACCGGGCCGGACACCGGCCGAGTGAGCTGTCCGGTGGCGAGCAGCAGCGCGTCGCCGTGGCCCGAGCGTTGATCACCCGTCCGGCGGTGCTCTTCGCCGACGAGCCGACCGGGGCACTGGACAGCGCGGCGTCGCGGCAGGTGCTCCGGCTGCTGCGCGCGCTCGTCGACGACCACGGGCAGACCGTCGTGATGGTGACCCACGATCCCAGCGCCGCCGCGTACGCCGATCGGGTCCTCCTGCTCGCCGACGGCCGCGTCGTCGACGAGTTGACCGGCGGGATCACCGCCGCTGCCGTCGCCGCCCGGATCGCCGAGCGTGAGGCGGATCCGGTGGGCGCGTCCCGGCACGCCGCGGAGACCACCGAGGGGCTGTCGTGCTGAGCATCCGGCGTTCGGCCAGCGCGTTCGTGGCCGTCGCCATCGGGGTCGCGCTGGTCGCGACGGCCACCCTGCTGCTCGCCTCCGGGCGTCCGCAGGTCCCGGACCGGCTGGCGCAGGCGGCGGTGGTGGTGCAGAGTCCGGAGGCGGGTACGGAGGCTGACTCGTTCGTGCCGACCCGACCCTGGTCCGCCACCGCGGCGGCGGAGCTCACCAGCAGGCTGGCCGGTCTGCCGGGCGTCGCGGCGGCGGTTCCGGACCGGACCTTCTACGCCCAGCCGCTCGTCGGCGGCCGTCCTTCGGCCGCTGATGCCCGGCGGGAGGACGCCCACCAGGGCCACGGCTGGTCCATCGCCCAGCTGGGTGGACTGCGCCGCACGGCCGGCGAGCCGCCCCGTAAGGCCGGCGAGGTGGTCGTCGACCGTGCGCTCGGGCTGCGGACCGGCGCGCCGGTCACCCTTCTCACGGCGGCGGGTCCGGAGCCGTACACCGTCAGCGGTCTGGTCGACGCGCCCGGCGTCTACGTCGCGGACGAGGTCGCCGCCGTGCTCGCGCCCGGCGTCCGGGCCATCGGTCTGCTGCTCGCGCCCGGCGCCGACCCGCAACGGGTCGCCGTGGCGGCTCGCGGTGTCGTCGGCGGCGATGGACAGGTGCTGACCGGCGACGAACGCGGCGCGCTGGAGCCGCGCGGTGACGCCCGTACCCGCTGGATCGGCATGCAGGTGCTCACCGCCACGGCGGCCCTCGCCGGCTTCGTCACGGTGTTCGTGGTCGCCTCCACCTTCGCGTTCACCATCGCGCAACGCCGTCGCGAGCTGGGCCTGCTGCGCGCCGTGGGCGCCACCGGACGCCAGGTACGCCGCATGGTGTACGCCGAGGCGCTCGCCGTCGGCGCCTCGGCCGGGCTCGTCGGCCTGTTGGTCGGCGCGGCACTCGCCCCGGGGTTGGGTCGACTGCTGGTCGACGTCGGCTTCGAGCCGGCGACCTTCGCGGTCCGCTACGCCTTCTGGCCGGTCGCGGTCTCGCTCGTCGCCGGGCCGGTGATCGCTCTGCTGGCCGTCTGGTCGGCGTCCCGCCGAGCGGCCCGGGTCCGCCCGTTGGAGGCGCTGCGCGAGGCCGCGGTGGAGCAGCGACCGATCGGGCGGCTGCGGGTCGCCACCGGGGCGTTTCTCGTCGCGGTGGGGGCCGCGCTCAGCGTCGGAACGGCGACCGCCGACGAAGCCCGGGTCGCCGTGCAGTACGCCCTCTACGCGGTGATGGCCCTGGTGGCCGGTGCCACCGTGCTCGCCCCGGCGGTGGTCGGGCCGGTCGTGCGGCTGCTGCGGTCTCCGGTGCGACGGCCCGGCGGCGCGATCGGGATGCTGGTCCGGGGTGGCGCGTTGACCGCCACCCGGCGGACCGCGTCCCTCGCCGCGCCGGTGCTGCTCACGGTCGCGTTCGCGGTGCTGGTGTCCGGGATGGTGCGCACCACCACCGCCGCGTACGCGGCAGGCCGGGCGGACAACGTGAACGCCGGCTGGATCGTCGTGCCCGACGGGGGACCCGGTCTGTCGGACCAGGCCGTTGCCGCGGCCGGTGGCACCGCCCTCCTGCCGACCACGGTCTTCCGCACCGACCCCGGAACGCTGCCGGAGAACCGGCCACTGACCGCGCTCGGTGTGGACCCGGCGGGCTTCGCCGCCGCGAACCGCGCGCTCACCGTCGTCGCCGGCTCCCTGAACGACCTACGTGGCGAGGACACGGTGGTGGTCACCGCCTCGACGAACCTGCTGCCATCCGAGGCGTACGAGCTGGTCTTCGCCGACGGAACGTTGGTGCCGCTGCGCGTCGTGGCCGTGGTCACCGACGACTCGCTCCCCGGCGACCTGCTCGTGCCCCGGGCCGTGGTGCGAACGCACGACCCGTCGGCGCTGACCTCCACGGTGTACGTCCGGGACCGGATCGATCCGCCGGTCGGCGCGCGGATCGTCGACGTCGCCACCTGGGCGGCCGAGGCGGACGCCGCCGAGGACCGCCTCGTCTGGCTGTTCACGCTGCTGCTGATCGGTGTGTCCGCCGGCTACGGGGCCATCGCGGTGGCCAACACGCTGTTGCTGGCTGCCGCCGGCCGGGCCGCCGACCTGCGGCTGATCCGGCTGGCCGGCGCGACCCGACGGCAGGTCCTCTGGCTGGTCACGGCCGAGTCCGCCCTGGTGGTGCTGATCGGCGCGCTACTCGGCGGGAGCGTGGCGTTCGCGGGTCTGCTGAGCATCCGCGCCGGCCTCGCCGAGCAGGTCGGCGCGCCGGTGGACCTCGCCGTGCCCTGGTCGGTGGTCGGCGGGGTGGTCGGCCTGTGCCTGCTGCTCGCCGTGGTGGCGAGCGTGCTGCCGACGTGGCGGTTGCTGCGCCACCGGCCCGCCCGGTCAGCGATCGGCGCTTTCGCCGGATGACCCGTCCCGCTCCGAGGGCCGCCGCCGCGGTCCTCGCAGCGATACCGTCCACGGATGCGATCCGCGCGCCCGGTCGGGCTGCTCCTGTCCGCCGCCGCCGCGCTGCTCTGGGCGATCGGCATGACGGTGCTGCAACCACTCACCGAGCCGATCGGCCCCTGGTCCGAGCGGCTGCCGGGCAACAACGCCTACTGGGCACGGGACCTGCGGTTCACGGCGATCGTCGCGGTGGTCCTCGGGCTGGTGCTGGCCGGCCGGGGGCGCCTGCGGTGGACCGGGCCGGCGGTGCTGCTCGGCGGTCTCTGGCTCGCCGCCGACGTGACGATCGACCGGGCTGACCCGACCGGTGCGGGGCCGACGGTGCTGCTCGCCGCCGTCGGCTGCGCGGTGCTCGGCGCGGTGGCGGCGGTCCTGTGGTGGCGGGAGCGCAACGCACCCGGCGCGGGTACGGACCGGTGGGCGCTGACCGGCGCGGCCTGCGTGGCCGGGGTGCTGACGATGGTGGCCGCCGGCATCGAGTCACCGACCGACCGGGAGCCCGAGCTGAACCGGGCGGCCTTCGCCACCGGCGTGCTGCTGGTCGCCCTGACCATCGGCGCGGCCCTGGCGGCGGCCCCGGCCCGGACCCGGGCCCGCTGCGTGCTGGCGGCCGGGCTCGGCGTGGCGGCCGTGGCCGGCGTCGGACTGATCCGGACGATCCCGCCCGGCCCGCGGGCCCTGCCGGAGCTGGCCCTCGGGGCGGTGTTGCTGACCGGGGTCACCCTGCTGGCGTGGGACTGGCCTGGTGGGCGGCCGGCGTGGCGGCGTCACGCGGTGGCCGCCCTCGCCGCGCTGGTGGGTCCGACGGTGTTGCTGCTGGTGGTGGCGATCGTCATGATCGTGCTGCTGCCGGTCGGCGCGATGTTCACGGCGTTGGCCGGCAACAGCCCGATCAACGCGGCCGACTCCGACGTGCTGTACTCGCTGATCGGGTTGCTCGCCGGGCTCGGGATGGGGTTGCTGCTGGCCTGGCCGCCCGCGCTGGGCTACCGCGCCGATCCGTCGGGCCCGCTCCGGCCGGTCGGTTCGGAGGGCCCGGCCGGTCCCGCCGGCGGGCGGCCGGCGAGCGCGGAGCGCCGGTAACCGTAGAAGGCGTAGATCAGCAGGCCGATCACGAACCAGACGGCGAAGCGCAGCCAGGTCTCCGGGGCCAGGTAGGTGATCAGCCAGACCGAGAAGAGCGCGCCGGCCGCCGGCACCACCGGCATCCCCGGCAGCCGGAACGTACGCGGCGCGTCCGGTCGGCGGTAGCGCAGCACGATCACCGCGATGCAGACCACCACGAAGGCGAGCAGAATGCCGATGTTGGTCAGCTCCGCCGCCTCCCGGATCGGCAGGAAGCCGGCGATCAGCGCGGAGGCCCCACCGACTATCCAGGTGACCCGGGTGGGCACCCGGCGGACCGGATGCAGCTTGCTGAACCACGCCGGCAGCAGCCCGTCACGGCTCATCGAGAACCACACCCGGGTCACGCCCAGCATGAAGGTGAACATGACGGTCAGGATCCCGATGATGGCGCCGACCGCGATCACGCTGGCCAGCCCGGACAGGCCGACCGACTCGAACGCCGAGGAGAAGCCGCTCTCCGCGTCGATGTTCCGGTAGTTCTGCATCCCGGTCAGCACCAGGGTGGCCAGCACGTACAGCACCATCGAGATGACCAGCGACCAGATGATCGCCTTCGGCATGTGGCGACGGGCGTCCCGGGACTCCTCGGCCGCGGTGCTCATCGCGTCGTAGCCGAAGACGGCGAAGAAGACGGTGGCCGCGCCGGTGAACGCCCCGCTCAACCCGAACGGGAAGAACGGCGAGTAGTTCGCCGTACGGATGTGGAAGAAGCCGACCACGATCACCAGCAGGACGACGGCCACCTTCAGCCCGACCACGAAGGTCTCGAACCGGGCGGCGGTCTTGATGCCCTGGTTGAGCAGGAACGCGATGAGCAGGCAGAGCGCCACCGCGAAGAGGTCGACGACGTGGCCGTCCCCGGTGCCCGGGGCGCCGAGCATCCAGGCCGGCAGCTCCGCCCCCAACTCGCTGACGAGGAAACCGAAGTAGCCGGAGATGCCGATCGCCACCACCGCGACGATCGCCGTGTACTCCAGCAGCAGGTCCCAGCCGATGAACCAGCCGACCGCCTCGCCGAGCACCGCGTACCCGTAGGTGTAGGCCGAGCCGGCCTTGGGGATCATGCCGGCGAACTCGGCGTAGGACAGCGCGGCGGCGGCGCTGGCGAGGCCGGCGATGAGGAACGACACCAGCACCGCCGGGCCGGCAGTTTCGTTGGCCACGGCGCCCGCCAGCGCGAAGATGCCGGCGCCGATGATGCCGCCCACCCCGATGGCGGTGAGCTGCCACAGCCCGAGCGAGCGGGACAGGCCCTCCTCGCTCGCGTCCGCGATGTCCTCGACCGGCTTGCGACGGAACACCCCGCTGCCGCCGGAACTGGCACCCGTGGAGGTCATCGTCGTCCTCCTTCCGACCGCGCCCCCGCGCGGTCCGTGCCGTCACTGTTACTCCTGAAAACGACGAAGGTCAATCGGCCGCTGCTCGGCCCGCCTCACTCCACCACCGGCAGCACGACCTCGTTGCGGCGCAGGAACCACGGCTTCCACGGCGGGTCGAACCGGGCGTACCGGATGGCCCCGGTGGGTTGCAGCCCCGCCGCGGTGACCGACCGGCCGAGCATGGTGGCCCGCTCGCCGAACGCCTTCTCCGTCCACCGTCCGGAGAAGCGCATCGCCGCCGCGAGCTGCGCCGGGACCTCCCGGATCCGCACCCGGGGGTCCACCGGCTCGGGCAGGGTGGCGGCGGTGAAGCCGGCCGGCATGACGAACTGGACCAGGTACGCGCCCGGCTGCTCGCCCTCCTCCTGAACCACCGGAGCGGTCATCGCGATCTTCTCGGTGCCGGTGGCCTCCTGCATCACGGGAGCGGTCATCCCGATCGGGTGTCGGGCCCGGTTGGCGCCCCCGATGTAGGCGGCCAACGGCCGGAACGCCTCCATCGGGGCCCGGGTGAACGACGCCTGGATCTGCATCTCGGCCACCAGGTGGGCCGGGTACCGGCGCAGCTCGAAGCCGGGGTGTCGAGACACCACCCGGTACGGCTGCTGCTCGGTCATCGCGCGCTCCCAGGATCTCCTGGGACTGACGCTACCGCCCGTCCGGCCCCCGCTCGGCCGAAGTCGGCTCCTCCGCCCCGGGGGTGAACGCCCGCCCGGTCAGCCGCCAGTACTGCCGCTTGTCCTCGTCGCGCAGCACCACCCCGATCCGGCCCAACTCCCGCCGCAGCTCCCGGGCATCGTCGCGGCGATCCCGCTGGATCGCCCGCTCGCGGGCCCGCAGCAGGGCGTCCGCGCCGGCGGGCAGCCCGGGCAGGTCGGGCACCCACAGCCGGTACGCCGGCCGGTGCGGATCGCCGTCCGCCCAGCCCCAGCCGTGTGCGCGGAACGCCGCAGCCAGTTGGGTGGCCGGCAGGTCCGTCGGCTCCCGGACGAGTTCCGCGCCGTCGGTGTCGAGCAGCACGAGGTGCTTGTCGGCGAGG
Organism: Micromonospora sp. CV4; assembly: GCF_003667455.1. Taxonomy (NCBI): domain Bacteria; kingdom Bacillati; phylum Actinomycetota; class Actinomycetes; order Micromonosporales; family Micromonosporaceae; genus Micromonospora; species Micromonospora sp. CV4. The sequence goes on from NZ_RCVI01000260.1 coordinate 82,159, forward strand.
AAGACCACGCGGGTGTCGGCCCGTGCGACGGTCCGGTCCTGATCGGAGCGGCGCAGCCGGGCCTGCGCCGCGTCGACGGTGACGATCAGCCGTTCGGCGGTGCCGATCCCGGCGATGACCAGACCGGCCAGGACGCCCACCGCGATCGTGCCGACGGTGGCCTGCGGCTCGGGCAGCCGGTCCAGCCACTCCACCAGGTTTCTGAACGGCACCCAGGGCAGCCGGACGAGCCAGCCCGTCGCCGCCGCGAGGAGCCATCCGGCGCCGGCGCCGAGCAGCGGGAAGCCGCCCCACAGGACTGCCAGCTCCAGCGGGCCGCCGCTGACCACGGTGCGGGGTCGGTGACCGGCGACGTCCATGGTCAGGACACCTCGCGGCGCAGCGTCCGGAACAGGCCGGCGGCCAGCGGGAGAACCATCCAGACCAGCAGGGACACCACGATCCGCCCCCACTGCCCACCGGTGAGCGCGTCGCTGCTGAACAGCGGTTCCATGGTCTTGCTGGTGTCCAGCCACTCGGACGGGCCGCGCAGGGGCCGGACCATCTCGCCCAGCACCCCCCAGACGGTGGGCAGCAGGAAATAGCCGACGATCGCCAGCGGCGGGTTGAGCAGCAGCAGACCGAAGGCGGCACCCATCAGCACGCTGGTTACCTGGAGGATCACCGCGTTCACGATCAGCGACCCGTCGAGCTGCCAGGTGCCCGCGCCCCCGGTGGCGGAGGCCACCAGCGTCCCGACGGCAGCGAGGGCGAGGCTGGCCAGCACCGAACCGAGTGCCGCCACCATGACCGCGACCAGCTTCGCGGTCACCACCCGCTCGCGGCGGGGCACCAGGGCGTACGTGGTGAGGGCGGTCCGTTGCGACCACTCGCTGGTGATGGAGAGGATGCCGAGCACCGGCAGCAGCACTCCCACCGGCAGCAGCGAGGGGACGAAGAAGTTGGAGAACGTCTGGTCGGCGTCGTTGGCGTAGATCAACTGGAGGGTGACGACCACGGCGGCGATCAGGCCGATGGTGATCAGCAGCCAGCGGCCGGCCCGGGTGTCGACGAGTTTGCGCAGCTCCACGGCGGTGAGCCGGAGCAGCGACGGGCGGCGTACCGGAGCATGCTGCCGGGGCGCGACGGCGCCGGCGGCGGGCGCGGTGGTGGTGGTCATCGGACGGCCTCCTTGGTGGATTCGCCGGCGGTCAGGGTGAGGAAAAGCTGTTCCAGGCCACCGCCGTCGGCGGGGCGCAGCTCGGCGAGCGCGACGCCCGCGTCCGCGGCGGCCTGGCCGACCGCCTCGGCGTCGGCCTGCACCAGCAGCCCGTCGGTGCTGTCGGCCGCGGTCAGGCCGGCCGCGTCCAGCGCCCGGCGCAGCGCCGCGCCGTCGCGGGCCCGGACCAGCGTGCCGCCGCCGGCGAGCAGTTCGTCCTTGTTGCCCTGGGCCACGATCCGGCCGCCCCCGATAACCACCAGCCGGTCCGCGACCGCCTCCACCTCGCGCAGCAGGTGGGAGGAGAGCAGCACGGTGCCGCCCCGGTCGGCGAAGTCGCGCAGCAGGCCGCGCATCCAGAAGATCCCCTCCGGGTCCAGGCCGTTCGCCGGCTCGTCGAGGATCAGCACCCGGGGGTCACCGAGCAGCGCGTGTGCCAGGCCGAGCCGCTGGCGCATGCCCAACGAGTACGCCCGGACCCGACGCTTGGCGGCCACCGCGTTCAGCCCGACCAGGTCGAGCTTCGCGGCGACCTCCCGCCGGTCCAACCCCATGGTGTACGCGGACAGCGTCAGCGCCTCGCGCCCGGTCCGCCCGGCGTGCTGGGCGGAGGCGTCCAGCAGCACCCCCACTTCCCGCCCCGGGTTGGGCAGCTCCCGGTAGGGGCGCCCGGAGACGGTGGCGTGGCCGGCGGTCGGTGCGGTGAGCCCGCAGATCATCCGCATGGTGGTGGACTTGCCGGCGCCGTTCGGGCCGAGGAAGCCGGTGACCGTGCCCGGCTCGCACTGGAACGACACGTCGTCCACCGCCGGGTGTGGCCCGTATCGCTTGGTGAGGTTCTCCACGGTGATCATGTCGTCGAGCCTGCCCGCGCCGCCCGGCCATCCGCTGCGGCCACCGGTCGGCGCCGCACCGACCTTGGTCGACGTCTGGGTCTCGACTTTGGTAGCTGGTCGCGGTGCCGGTCGGCTGCCTAGCATTGCCTCGTGACCAGCCTCGCCGTGCCGGAACACCCCTGGCTGCTGCCCGGGGCGCTGGCCGACGCGGCCAACCCGGCCGCGGCGACCCGCCGGCCGCGCCGCACCACCCGGGACTGGGCGGTCGACACGCTGGCCTTCCTGGTGTCCCTGCTCTGGGTGCTCTTCGCCACAGCCGACGCCCTGTCGCCCGACCCGTCGATGACCACGCCGCTCCCGCACGGCTGGATGACCGGCGCCGACGCCCTGATCGGGTTGGTCTGCTGCGGGCTGCTCTGGTTGCGCCGTCGGTGGCCGCTCGGGCTGGTGGTGGCCACCACACCGCTGACGCTGTTCTCGATGGCCGCCGCAATCCCGTTGGTGATCCTCTACTTCACCGTGGTGGTGCACCGGCGGACGGCCGTCGCGATCGCGGTCACCGGTGCCGGCCTGGTCACCAACATGGTCTTCAGTTGGCTGCGCCCGGATCCGAACATGTCGTACTGGGCCACCGCGTCGTGGGGCGTGGTGCTCAGCTTCGCCGTGCTGGCCTGGGGGATGTTCGTCCGGGCCCGCCGTCAGTTGATCGTGTCGCTGCGGGAGCGGGCCGAACGCGCCGAGGCGGAGCAGCAGTTGCGGGTCGCCCAGGCCCGCCACCTCGAGCGCACCCGGATCGCCCGGGAGATGCACGACGTGCTGGCCCACCGGATCTCGCTGCTCAGCCTGCACGCCGGCGCGTTGGAATTCCGCCCGGACGCGCCCGCGGACGAGGTGGCCCGGGCGGCCGGGGTGATCCGGGGCAGCGCACATGCCGCTCTTCAGGACCTGCGCGAGGTGATCGGCGTGCTCCGGGCGGAGGGCGACGGCGAGGCCCCGGAGCCTCCGCAGCCCACCCTCGCCGACCTGCCGGCCCTGATCGCCGAGTCGCGGGCGGCCGGGGTGCGGGTGAACGTCACCGACAGCGTCGCCGCGGCCCAGGACGTGCCGGTGGCGTTGGGGCGGGCCGCGTACCGGATCGTGCAGGAGGGGCTGACCAACGCCCGCAAGCACGCGGCCGGCGCGGCCGTCACCGTGGATCTCGCCGGCGGTCCGGGAGCCGGGCTGACCGTGGCGATCAGCAACCGGTGGCCGGTGGGCTCGCCGACCGAGGTTGCGCTACCGGGCGCCGGCACCGGCCTGGTCGGCATCACCGAGCGGGTCACCCTCGCCGGCGGCCGGTTGGCGTACGGCCGGGACGACGGGGGTGACTTCCGGTTGGCCGCCTGGCTGCCGTGGCCGGCGTGACCGGCCCGCCCGGCGAGACCGGGGTGGGAGCGGAGGTCACTCCGGTCCGGGTGCTGATCGTGGACGACGACGCCCTGGTCCGGGCCGGGCTGTCGATGATTCTCGGCGGCCTGCCGGACCTGGTCGTGGTCGGTGAAGCGGCCGACGGCGGTGAGGTGCCTGCCGCGGTCGCCGCGTACGCCCCGGACGTGGTGCTGATGGACATCCGGATGCCGCGGGTGGACGGGCTGACCGCCACCGAGGCGCTGCGCGCCCAGCCGCACCCGCCGGAGGTGCTGGTGCTGACCACCTTCGACGCCGACGAGCAGGTGCTGCGGGCGCTGCGCGCCGGCGCGGCCGGCTTTCTGCTCAAGGACACCCCACCGGTGGACATCGTCCGCGCGGTGCGCCGGGTGGCGGCCGGCGAGGCGACGCTCTCCCCGACGGTGACCAGGACGCTGATCGCGCACGTGACCGCCGCCGCCCCCGGGCCGCTCAGCCCCGATTCGCGCCGGGAGCGGGCGCTCCGACTGCTCACCGGGCTCAGCGAACGGGAGCGGCAGGTGGCGGTCGCGCTGGGCCGGGGCTGCACCAACGCGGAGATCGCGGGGGAGTTGTTCATGAGCGTGGCGACGGTGAAGGCGTACGTCTCCCGGCTGCTGACCCGGCTCGATCTCAACAACCGGGTCCAGGTGGCCCTGCTGGTGCACGACGCCGACCTGGTCTGAGCGCAACGCGCCGATCGGAGCGATCGAGCCCTGCCAGCACCGATACGGTTACACTCATTTTTGAGTGTTCCATCGTTGGGTGTGTCAGGGGTGATTGCGTGGACGGCTTCGTGGGTCGGGACGGCGAGCTGTCGCTGCTGAACGGCATGCTCTCCCGAGTGGAACGCGGTGGTCGGGCTGGACGGCCGGGCCGCGCCCTCCTCATGCGGGGTCGCCGTCGCGTGGGCAAGTCCCGACTGGTGGAGGAGTTCGTCGAGCGGGCGGACGTGCCGCACCTCTTCTTCACCGCCTCGGCACAGCCGACCGTCGCCGCCGATCTCGCGCTCTTCGTGGAGGCGGCGGCCACGTCGACACTGCCGGGCGCTCAGCTGCTGAGCGAGCAGCAACCACGGACCTGGGACGCGGCGCTCACCCTGCTCGCCGCCGCGCTGCCGACCGACCGGCCAAGTGTCGTCGTCCTGGACGAGATGCCGTACCTCATCCGGAGCGACCCGGGCTTCGAGGGGACGCTGCAGAAGGTCTTTGATCGCGAGCTGTCCCGGCGGCCGGTCCTGCTGATCTGTGTCGGATCCGACCTGGCGATGATGGAGGCGTTGAACGACTACGGCCGGCCGTTTCATCAACGCGCCACGGAGATGGTCATCCCACCGCTGAGCCCGGCCGACGTCCGCGACATGCTCGATCTTTCCGCCGCTGACGCGTTCGACGCCTACCTGGTGTCGGGCGGTCTCCCGTTGATCCTCGACGAGTGGCCGCCCGGCGCACCGGTACGCGAGTATCTGACCGACGCGGTACGGGATCCGACCTCTGCCCTGCTGGTCAGCGGTGAGCGCGCGTTGGCGGCCGAGTTCCCGCCCCAGTCGCAGGCGGGTCTGGTGCTGCGGGCCATCGGTGCCGGCGAGCGGACCTTCTCGCTGATCTCACGGGCGGCCGGCGATCTTCCACAGGCGTCGCTGACCCGGGCGCTGCGCCTGCTGACCGAGAAGCGCACGGTGGAGGTCAGCGTTCCGCTGTCGACGAAGCCGTCCCGGGAGACCCGGTACGCGGTGGCCGATCCGTACCTGCGTTTCTGGCTGTCGTTCCTGGGGCCCCATCTCTCCGAGATCGAACGGGGCCGGGGCGACCTGACCCTGAACCGGATCGTCACGTCATGGGGATCCTGGCGGGGGCGGGTGATCGAGCCGGTTGTGCGGGAGGCGCTCCGCCGGCTACCCGGCGACCGCCTGCCCGCGGAGGCGGCGGTGATCGGCGGCTACTGGACCAGGACCAACGACCCGGAGATCGACGTCGTCGGCGCCGATCGTGGGCCCGTCGCCGGTCGCATCCGCTTCGTCGGCTCCGTCAAGTGGCAGGAGAATCGCCCCTTCGACGCGCATGACCTGGGCCGACTGCTTTTACACCGGTCCCGGTTGCCCGGCGCTGATGAGACGGTGCCGGCCCTGGCCGTGTCGCGCAGCGGCGCCGCCGTCGAGGGGATACCCGTGTTGTCTCCGGACGATCTGCTTACCGCGTACCGGAATTGAACTTTCGTCCGGTGTCGGCCGTACCACTGGCCGAGGATGTCGGTGCGGTAGGTCCGCCGTACCGCTGCCGAACTGCGGGAGGCCTGCCGTGCGTGTTGGTGAGCAGTCGACGGATCCCATCGATCAGGTTCTGGGTGAGGTGCCGGTGCCGGCGCCGCTGACCCCCGAGGACGTCCGGCTCGCGGTCCGGGCGGTGATCGTGCACGCCGCTGAGGAGTGGCCCACCGGGCCACTGTGCCGCAACGACGGCGCCTCCTACCCCTGCCGCCTGCACCGCTGGGGGCGGCGGGTGCTTGAGACACACGGGCTCAACGAGCGGCAGATCGAGGCGTTGATCCGGCACGGCAACCCCTTCGTGCACGTGCCCTTCCCGTTCACCGCGACCGGGCCGTCGTCCGCCCGTCCCGCCGGCTACTCGGCCCAGGCCGCGCGCACCAACGGGCTGACGGCGCGACACCCGGCCGCGCGGGTCGTCCCACCCGGGGTACGACCCACCGCTCCCGGCCGGCCGGTGACTCCCCCCGTCACCGCGCCGCGCTGGCCCCGGGCGAGCTGACCGGCGCCACCCCCCGCCCGACTGCCCGACCCGGGGCGACACGATGCCGGCCCGACGCGGAGGTTCCCACCCGCGCCGGGCCGGCGTCGTGCTGCCCGAGCCGTCAGTCGTTGCCGGCCCCGATACCGCAGTCCGGCGCGGACCAGCTCGTGGTGTTCGAGCTGTCGTCGCTGTTGTTCTCCCGCCGCGAGTCGACGTGCACGTGGTCGTCGTGGTCGGGGTAGCCCGGCCCGTAGAGGCCGCTGAAGCCGTTGCTACGCGCGCTGCGGGCGACCTGGCACAGCGACGACGTCCGCGAGGTGACGTCGGCCGCGTTGCCGTACAGGTGCTGGCTGTCGGACGCGCCGCCGACCTGGTTGTTGCAGCTCCTGCTGCGGAAGCCGCTCGAGACGTAGAGCGGCTTGTCGCCGAGGCCCTTGCGCAGCGCCTCCAGCTTCCACATGGTGCGCAGCGCGTTCTGCTTGGTCTGGCTCGCCGACAGCGGACCGCCGCTCCACCCGCTCCCGCCGCACCCGTTGTCCAGCTCGCTGTAGCTGAAGTGCGCGGGCGTGCAGTCGTTGTCCTGGAGCTGGTACAGCTTCGCGTAGGTCTGCGGGCCGGCGATCCCGTCGGCGCGCAGCCCGTACGCCTGCTGGAACCGCTTGACCGCCGCGGTGGTCTTCGGTCCGTAGATGCCGTCGTTCTCCACGATGTCCCGGTATCCGGCCCAGCCGGCCACCCGGATCTGCAACTGGCGGACATCGCTGCCCGAGCGTCCCTGGGACAGGGTGCGGTTCCAGGTGTAGCAGCCGTCCGCGTGCGCCGCGGGTGCGGCGACCACCGAGGCGATCGCGGCCCCGGGCAGCGCCAGAGCGAATGCGACGGCAGCTCGCTTCAAGGTGTTTACGCGCACAGAAGTCCTCCCGATAGGAGAGCGAATGGGGTGGCTCCAGGACATCGACCGAGACGTCCCGTGATTTCCACCCTCGCACCGATCAGCGCGCTTGGCGGCAATAACGAGAATTGTCCTCACGATTGGTCTTCCTTGGGTATTGGCTGTGAATTCGGCTGATTTGCGAAACAGCCATTCACCCCCGATCACCCCGGCGATGGGCAACCACACCGAACGTCGCAATCGGCCACACCGAGGGTGATGTTCCTCGGCCGTCGGGGGCCGGTAACGTCAGCCCGGGCGGCGGACTGGCGGAGGTGCACGTGGCACGCGGTGGCGTCTTCTGTGTCGAGGGCCAGTGGCACCGAGACCTCAACGAGCGGGGTTCCGTGCTGCCCACCCTCGAGCTGCTGGAACGGCTCGGCAAGATCCGGTTCATCCACAAGGACGCGGCCACCCGCGACGAGCTCTTCTACTTCCTGGACCGCTGGCTCCTCAAGCAGTACGCCGACCACCGGGTCGGCTTCTTCGCCATGCACGGCGAGCCGAGCCGACTCTGCCTCACCGACTGGCAGTCCGTGGAGTTGAACGAGGTGGCCGAGTTGATGGCCGGCCGCTGCGAGGGGCGCCGGCTCTATTTCGGCAGTTGCTCGGTGCTGCGCGCCTCCGACGCGGTGCTGCGCGAGTTCCTGGAAGTCACCGGAGCCGCGCTGATCTGCGGTTTCACCCGGGAAGTCGACTGGGTCGAATCGGCCGCTTTCGAAACCGTGCTGCTCGACGTGCTGGCCAACGGTCAGCGGCACAATGCCGCCGAACTGCGGATGGGCTCGGCGCACTGGGCGCCGCTCGCCTCGTACCTCGGTTTCCGGGTGATCTACGCGAACGGCCGGGCCTGGCGCCCGGCCGGTCGGCCCCGGGTGCCGGCCCAGGCGGCGCACCGCGCGGCCCGGCCCGGCTGACCCGCCGCCGCCCTGGTAGGAAGGAGTGATGGCGCGCAGCATCGCGAAGAACACCCGGGTCGACCGGGACACCCTGCTCGACTTTCTCCGGCCGCGACACCGCGTCGTGCTGATGACCACCCGGGCCGACGGTCGCCCGCAGTCCTCCCCGGTCTCCGCCGGCGTGGACGGGCAGGGTCGGCTGGTCGTCTCCACCTACCCCGAGCGGGCCAAGGTGAGCAACATCCGCCGCGACCCGCGGGTCTCGGCCTGCGTGCTCTCCGACGACTGGAACGAACCCTGGGTGCAGCTCGACGGCACCGCCGAGGTGCTGGACCTGCCCGAGGCGCTGGAGCCCCTGGTCGACTACTTCCGCAGCATCTCCGGCGAGCACCCGGACTGGGACGACTACCGGGCGGCGATGGTGCGCCAGGGCAAGTCGCTGATCCGGGTCACCATCGACGCCTGGGGCCCGATCGCCACCGGCGGCTTCCCCGCCCGGCTCGCCGACTGACGGCGGCCGGAGTCAGTACGCGGCGGTGAACCGGGCGTTCTGGTGCCGCGGCTGCTCGATCTCGTCGACGATCGCCACCGCCAGGTCCTCGTACGTCAGCACCGAGCGGCCCTGATCGTCGGTGACCGGCTCGTCGGTGCCGGTGCGGTAGTGCCCGGTGCGCTCGCCGGGGTGGAACTCCAGCGGGGGCGGCGAGACGTACGTCCAGCTCACCCCGTCGGCGGCGGTGCGGTAGTAGTCCAGGGCGTCGGCCTGGCCCAGCGACGAGTCCCGATACTGTGCCGGGAAGTCCGGCTCGTCGAGGATGCGGGTGCCACGTGGGGTGAGCAGCGTCGACCCGCCGCCCAGGTGGATGATCCGCGGCGCGGCCGGCATCCCGCGCAGCGTGGTCACCAGGTTCTCCGCCGCGTTCCGCCACAGCTCGCGCTCACCACCGCCGATCGCGACCACCAGGGCGTCCGCGTCCGGCGCCAACTCCCGGACACTCCGCTCGCTGGTGGCGTCGCCGGTGACCGTCCGCACGCCGGCCGGCAGGTACGAGGTGGCCTCCGGACGGCGGACGGCGGCGATCACCCGGTGCCCCCGGTCGACCGCCTCGGCGGCGATCCGCGACCCGGCGGTGCCGCCCGCGCCAAACACGACGATGGTGCTCACCAGCCCAGGCTAGGGACTGGGCCAGCCGCCCGCCGGTGGAACGACGATCCCGTCAGTCGACCAGGGCGGCGTAGACGAGCTGGCGCAACTGGGAGCGCAGCGGGTACGTGCTCGACGGCATCAGCTGGGTGAAGAGCAGCGCGGTGATCTCCTCGGCCGGGTCCACCCAGAAGGCCGTGCTGGCCACCCCACCCCAGTAGTACTCGCCGACGCTGCTCGGCACCCGGCTGGGAATCGGGTCGTCGACCACCGCGAAGCCGAGGCCGAAGCCGATCCCGTCCAGGGTGGTCTCGGCGAAGCCACCGGTGGACAGGGTGCCCAGGTCCTGACCGTCGGGCAGGTGGTTACGGGTCATGAAGCGCACCGTGCGCGGCCCGAGCAGGCGTACCCCGTCCAGCTCGCCGCCGCGCAGCAGCACCTGCGTGAAGCGGTGGTAGTCGGCGGCGCTGGAGATCAGGCCGCCGCCACCGGAGAGCAGGGCGGGCTTGCGGCGGGCGAGCGAGCCGAGACTGTCGTAGCGGACCGCCCGGCCGCTGCGCGGCTCGGGGACGTAGAGCGCGGCCAGCCGCTCGGCCTCGTCGCCCTCGACCCACCATCGGGTGTCGGTCATGCCCAGCGGGCCGAAGATCCGGTCGGCGAAGAACGCGTCGAGGCTCTGCCCCGAGACCACCTCGACCAGCCGGCCGAGCACGTCGGTGGCGACCGAGTAGCCCCAGGCGGTGCCGGGCTGGAACAGCAGCGGCAGCTCGCCGAAGGCCGCGCAGGCGCTGGCCAGGTCGACGTCCTCGGGCGGGTACAGGTCGTAGCCGGCCGCCCGGTAGAGCCCGTCGACCACGGAGGTCTGCATGAAGCCGTACGTCAGGCCGGCGGTGTGGGTGAGCAGGTGCCAGACCCGGATCGGCTCGATCGCCGGCACCGTGTACGGCTTGAGCGTCGACCCCTTCGAGTAGACCCGCAGGTCGGCGAACTCCGGCAGCCAGCGGCTGATCTCGTCGGTCAGCTCGAAGCGGCCCTCCTCCCACAGCATCATCGCCGCGACCGAGGTGACCGGCTTGGTCATCGAGTAGATCCGCCAGAGCGTGTCGGCCTCGACCGGAGCGCCCGACTCCCGGTCCCGCAGGCCGTACGTCGAGGAGTGCGCCACCTCGCCGCGCCGGGTGACCACCACCTGCCAGCCGGCCAGCCGGCCGTCGTCCACGTACCGGCCGAAGTGCTCGTCGATCCGGGCCAGCCGCGCCGGGTCGAAGCCGATCTGATCCGGGTCCTTGCTCAGCGCCACACTCACGCCGCCGAACCTACTAGCCGGTACGCCGATCGCGGTAGGGGCGGCCACCGGTCGGCCGGCTGTCGGTGGCCGGCACTAGCCTGGCCGGATGCCGGAGCTGACCGAGGACGTGACCTTCCGCCACGAGGACTGGTACGGCGAGGAGCTGACCGACCGGCACTTCGTGGGCTGCGAGTTCTTTCACGTGGACCTGACCGAGGCGGTGAGCCGCGGCGCGGTCTTCACCGGCTGCACGTTCGGCAACGTGCTGTTCAACGCCTCCCAACACGTCGACTCCGCCTTCACCCGCTGCGTCTTCAAGCGGTGCAACCTCTTCGAGGCCGAGTTCACCGGGTGCAAGCTGGTCGGCAGCACCTTCACCCAGTGCGACCTGCGCCCGTTGACGGTGACCGGCGGCGACTGGTCGTTCGTCGCGCTGCCCGGGGCGGACCTGCGCGGGGTCCGGCTGACCGACGTGCGGATGCGCGAGGTCGACCTGACCGGCGCCAACCTGACCGGCGCCACGGTGACCGGCGTCGACCTCTCCGGCGCGCAGCTGCACAGCGCCCGGCTCGGCGACGCCGACCTGCGCGGCAGTGACCTGACCGCGCTCGACCCGACGGTCGTCGAGCGGGCCGGCGCCATCGTCGACGCCGAGCAGGCCGTGGTCATCGCGCAGGCGCTCGGCTTCCGGATCGGCTGACGCGAGGGCGGCCGGATCGACCGAGGTCCCCGTCCGGCGAGAGCCCGGCTGTCCGATACCGTCCGGTTCCGGACTGGACACGCCGGCCCGTGCGGATCTAGCGTGTCGTCCACGCCGGATGCGAGCGCAAAACGGCCCACAGTGGACGGTGCGATCCGCGACGCTCGATGGCGGCCGGGCGGTGGAGGTGGAGGGC
>NZ_RCVI01000403.1:0-23655 GCF_003667455.1 Micromonospora sp. CV4
TGGGTCGGGCCAGCCGGCGGGCCCGACCCACGTGCCCCTGCGCGGCCGCCGCCGCCCACTGCGCCACGTCGGGCGCAATGCCGTCCCGACGGACCAGCACCTCGGCCACCGCCGCGGCCGACGGCTGCCGCAGGGGTACGACCCGACAGCGCGACCGGATGGTCACCGAAATGTCGTCCGGGTGGGTGGACGGGGCGCAGAGCAGGAACACGGTACGCGGCGGGGGCTCCTCGATCGCCTTGAGCAGCGCGTTGCCAGCGGCCTCGGTGAGCCGGTCGGCGTCCTCGATGACCACCACCTGCCAGCGCCCGCCGGACGGGGTGCTCGCCGCGCGGAGCACCAGCGCGCGCATCTCGCCGACGCCGATGGAGAGCCCCTCCGGCACCACCATCCGGACATCGGCGTGGGTGCCGCCCATCGTGGTGTGGCAGCCGGGGCACTCGCCGCAGCCGGTGCCGTGCACGCACTGCAGGGCGGCGGCGAAGGCCCGCGCGGCGACCGAGCGGCCGGAGCCGGGCGGCCCGGTGAAGATCCAGGCGTGGGTCATCCCGGCGCTCGGGTCGACTCCGGCCCCGCCGTCCGTGTCGGTCGGGCCGGCGGCGATCAGCGCGGGCGTACGGTCGGCGGCGCCCACGCGCAGCACGGACGCCGCCGCGACGGCCGCCCGGCGCAGCTCGGTCACCGCCTCGTCCTGACCGACCAGGTCGGCGAAGACGTCCGGCATCAGGTTCGATGCTCCATCGTCACCAGCTCCGCGTCGGATAACTCGGGCTGCACCGAGGTGTCCGGGCCCTGCGCCGGCCGGGGGTGCACGATGCCGCCCGGACTTCCGAGCATCTCCTCGACACGCCGGATCACCTGCCCGGTGATCTCCTCGGCCGGCCGGGACGCGTCGAGCACCAGGTAGCGCTTCGGGTCGGCGGCGGCCAGGTCGAGGAAGGCGTACCGGACGCGCTCGTGGAACGCGATCGACTCGGCCTCCAGCCGGTCGACGCCCTCGCTGCGCGACTCCACCCGCGACAGGCCGGTCTGCGGCTCGACGTCCAGCAGCACCACCAGGTCGGGCTTGAGCCCACCGGTGGCCCAGGAGGAGAGCCAGGAGACCTCGTCGACCGGGAGGGTCCGCCCGGCGCCCTGGTACGCCAGAGACGAGTCGACGTACCGGTCGCTGATCACCACGCCGCCGCGGATCAGCGCGGGCCGCACCACGGCGGCCACATGGTGCGCCCGGTCGGCGGCGTAGAGCAGCGCCTCGGCGCGCGGCGAGGGCGCCTCGGCGCCAGAGGTGTCCAGCACCAGCGACCGGATCCGTTGACCGACGGTGGTCGCCCCGGGCTCGCGGGTGACCACGACGTCGCGCCCCTGGCCGCGCAGTCGCTCGGCGAGCGCGGCGAGCTGGGTGGACTTGCCGGCGCCCTCACCGCCCTCGAAGACCACGAAGAGCCCGGCGGAGACGAACGGCTCGGCCGGCATCAGCGGCCGACCCCGGATGGAACCCCAGAGGTCGGCGAGGACCGGGACACCCTTCTTGTCGTCCATCTGGCCGAACGCGCTGATCCCGGCGAAGATGCCGGCGACCCCCGCGGCGAGCAGCAGCAGCCGCGTCGAGGAGACGGACACGCCCAGGTCGGCGATCACCAACTTGCGGGAGCCGCCCACACCGACCAGTAGGCTGCTCAGCCCGATGGCCAGGATCAGCACCAGCCGGGTGCCGATCTGCACCACCGCGAAGACCCGCCCGCGCACCTCGTCGGCCACCTCGCCGCCGAGGAGGGTGGTGCCCGCCAGGAAGGCCATGCCAGCGCCGACACCAACCAGGACCGCGCCGACGATCGCCATGGACAGGTGGATGGCGAAGGCGAGGGTCATCACGGCGGCGCTGGCCAGCACGATGCTCATGCCGAACCAACGGCGGCGGGACATCTCCTTGACGACCATCGGGCCGAGGCCGAGGCCGAGGGCCAGGCCGACGAAGATGGCACCGAAGAGCAGGAAGAAGGCAGCGTCGCCGGCGCCGAGCGAGGCGGCGAAGAACTTCGCGGTGCCGATCACGATGCCGCCGCCGGCGAACGCGCCGAAGATGCCGAGCACCAGACCGCGGACGAGCCGGGTCTGGCCGATGTACTTCCAGCCCTCGGCGAACTGGCGCCCCATGCTCTGCTCGGTGCGCTGCCGTTCGCCGGTCTGCGCCTGGCTGATCTCCTTGATCCCGAACGCCACCACGAGGGCGGTGGCAAGCCGCGAGAAGGAGTTGACCCAGAGCGCGAGCTGGGCCGGCTCTGCCCAGCCGAGGTCGCCGCCGGCGACGGCCCGGACGCTGCGGTCGAGCGCCGCAGCCACCAGCGCCGCGAGGATCGGGGTGAGGCCGTACGTGGTGATCAGCGTGAGCTGGTTGGCCGCCTCCAGCCGGGCGCGCGGGATCAGGTTGGGGACCGCGGCCTCCTTGGCCGGGATCCAGATCAACGTGATCGACTCGATCAGGAAGGTGGCGACGGTCGCCCAGAGGACCACCATCGCGCCGCTCGCGCCGGCCAGCGCCACCATCGGAATGGAGGCGAACAGGACGAAGCGGAGCAGGTCGCAGATGACCATCGTCCAGCGCCGGTCGAACCGGTCGGCGAGCACACCGGCGACCGGCCCGAGCACCAGCGCGGGCAGCAGCCGGATCGCGATGACACCACCGAAGGCCGCCCCCTTCGCGGTGCTGCCCTGCACCTGGGAGGCGGCGAAGACCGAGGTGGCCAGCAGGCCGAACCAGTCACCGAAGGAGGCCGCGCCGAGCACGATCCAGAGCCGCCGGAACGGCCGGATCCGCAGAACTGAGCGGATGGCGGCGTAACCGGACGGATCCACCTGGCTCCCGCCAGACTGGTTGGCGGCGTTGCCGGACTGATCGCCGGAGCGCGACACGCCGCGCGACTCGCCGCTGTTCTGGCTTTCGATGGCCGTACCTCCACGTGCCGGCCCATCGCTGGGCACCCCCGGTGGAACACTCTAGACCCGGTGGGGAGCCACCCCACTCGCGACATTCTCCTGCTCGCTGAGCCTAGGCCGCCGAAGGCATCAACCGCAGCCCGGCCGTACGCGAGGGTATTTCGCATTCATCGTCCGACAGTTAGCGTGCACACGTGGCCATCGAAAGCGACAAACTGCGCGAGCGCCTGGATCGGGCGACCGCCCACCTCGACCCGCCGTACGCGGTGGTGGATCTCACCGCCTTCGACGCCAACTCGGCCGCCCTGGCCGACCGCGCCGCCGGCAAACCGGTCCGACTGGCGAGCAAGTCGGTCCGCAGCCGGGAGCTGATCAGCCGGGCGCTCGCCCGGCCCGGCTGGCGGGGCGTCATGGCGTTCACCCTGCCCGAGGCGATCTGGCTGGTCCGGGCCGGGGTGAGCGACGACGTGCTGGTCGCGTACCCGAGCGCGGACCGCTCGGCGCTCGCCGAACTGGCGGCCGACCCGACACTGGCCGCCGCGATCACCCTGATGATCGACGGCACCGGGCAGCTCGACCTCATCGACTCCGTGCGGGCCCCCGGGCAGCGCGCCGAGCTGCGGCTCTGCCTGGACCTGGACGCCTCCTGGCGACCGCTGCGCGGACGGGTGCACGTCGGCGTACGCCGCTCACCGGTGCACAGCGCCCGAGCGGCCGGCGCGCTCGCCGCGACCGTCACCGGCCGGGCCGGTTTCCGGCTGGTCGGCCTCATGTCGTACGAGGCGCAGATCGCCGGCCTGGGCGACGCGCCTCCGGGGCAGACGCTGCTGGCCGGCGCGATCCGGCTGGCCCAGCGCGGGTCGTACCGCGAGTTGCTGGCCCGCCGGAGCGCGGCGGTGGCCGCGGTCCGTGAGCACGCCGACCTGGAGTTCGTCAACGGTGGCGGCACCGGCAGCGTGGCCGCCACCAGCGCCGATCCCGCGGTCACCGAGGTCACCGCGGGATCGGGCCTGTACGGGCCGACGCTGTTCGACGCCTACCGCGCCTGGCGTCCCACCCCGGCGGCGTTCTTCGCCTGCGCGGTGGTCCGTCGGCCGACGCCGGAGCTGGCGACCGTGCTCGGCGGCGGTTGGATCGCCTCCGGCCCGGCCGCCGACAGCCGACTGCCCCGACCGTGGCTGCCGGCCGGCCTGAAGCTGGTCGGCACCGAGGGGGCCGGCGAGGTGCAGACCCCGCTGGCCGGCGCGGCGGCGGCCGCCCTGCGTATCGGCGACCGGGTGTGGTTCCGGCACGCCAAGGCCGGCGAGCTGTGCGAGCGGGTCAACGAGTTGCACCTCGTCGACGGGGACGCGATCGTGGCGACCGCGTCCACGTACCGGGGTGAGGGTCAGGCGTTCCTCTGAGGCGCCACCCCGCCGCGCGGCCCTGCCCCGCCGCGCGGCCCCGCAGGGCGGGCCGGGTCAGGCGGGCTGGGCGGCCGCGGCCTGCTGCTCGGTGCCCGACCGGTCGCTCTCCGGGCCGTCGACCTGGCGGTGCAGGTACTCCCGGATCAGCGCCTTCGCCTCGAGCAGCACCCGCTCGTCGCCGTCGGACCGACGCCGGAACGCGAGCTTGATCAGCGCGTCGGCCGCCTCCACCGCGATCTCCAGGACGAAGCGGAGCTTGGGGACGTCGGTCAGCCCGAAGCGCTCGGTGAGCACCCGCGCCAGCTGGTCGGCGATCACGCCGTTGTTGTCCCGCTGCTCGTCGAGCAGGTGCAGGTCGACCACGTCGCCGAAGTGCAGGGTCCGGAAGCCGGGAACGGTGCGGTGCATCGTGATGTACTCATCGATCCCCGCGTCGACGCCGTCCCACCAGTGGGTCATCTCGTCGGAGGCGAACCGCTCGTCGAGCCGCTGGAGGTAGGACTCCATCGTGCGCAGGGTCAACGCCTGCACGATCGCCCGCTTGTCCGGGAAGAACTGGTAGACCGACCCGATCGCCACCTCGGCGCGCTCGGCGAGCAGGGTCGTGGTCAGCCCTTCGTACCCCACCTCGTCGACGAGTTCGGCGCAGGCATCCAACATGCGCTGTACCCGCGCGACACTTCGACCCTGCACCGGTACGCGGCGCAGCGGCCCGGTCGTGGCGGCTGGTGTGGACACTCGGCGCCACCCCCCTTCGACGGATGAACATATCTCCACGTCACGAGTCCGTGACTACCGGTACAACGAGCGGACCGCAATTGCGGTATTTACCAGCTACAACGTTCCTGATATGAAGTCAGTTCATATTCATTTTCGAGGAGCGCGCATGGTCGGCACCGCACCGCTCACCGCCCGCTGGTCCAACTGGGCCGGTAACCAGCGTGGCAGCGCCACCACAATCCTCCGCCCCGGCTCGCCGACCGACGTCGCCGAGGCCGTCCGGGCCGCCGCCGCCGACGGCGGTCGGATCCGGGTGGCCGGCAGCGGCCACTCCTTCACCGCCATCGCGCTCGCCGAGGACCGGCGGATGGAGCTGTCCGAGCTCGTCACCACCGTCAGCGTCGACGTCGCGCGTCGGCTCGTCACCGTACCGGCCGGGATGACCCTGCACGCCCTCAACGGTCTGCTCGCCCGGCACCGCCTGGCCCTGCCCAACCTCGGTGACATCGACGCCCAGACGGTCGCCGGGGCGATCTCCACGGGCACCCACGGCACCGGCGCCGGCTTCGGCTGCCTGTCCACCTTCGTCGAGGCGATCACCCTGGTCACCGGCACCGGCGAGGTGCTGCGCTGCTCCGCGGACGAGCACCCGGACGTCTTCGCCGCCGCCCGGGTGTCGCTCGGCGCGCTCGGCGTGCTGGTCGAGGTGACCCTGCGCTGCGTCGACGCCTTCGTGCTGCACGCCCACGAACGCCCGGCCGCGCTGGCCGACGTGCTCGACGACCTGCCGGCACTGATCGGCGACCACGACCACGTCGAGTTCTACTGGTTCCCCTACACCGCACGGGTCCAGGTCAAGACCAACGACCGGGTACCCGACAACGACCGCCCGCTGCCCCGATGGCGCGGCTGGCTGGACGACGACTTCCTGGCCAACACCGTCTTCGCCAGCGCCTGTCGCCTCGGCCGGGCCGTGCCGGCGCTCGCCCCGAGGATCAGCGCCGTCTCCGCCCGCGCGCTCACCGAACGCCGGTACACCGGCCGCTCCGACCGGGTGTTCTGCACCCCGCGCCGGGTCCGCTTCGTGGAGATGGAGTACGGCCTGCCTCGCGACGCGCTGCCCGAGGCGCTGGCGGCGCTCCGGCGGATCGTGGACGGACTGCCGTTCAAGGTGCTCTTCCCGGTGGAGGTGCGGTTCACCGCCGCCGACGACATCTGGCTATCGCACGGCTACGGCCGGGACAACGCGTACATCGCCGTGCACCAGTACGTCGGCATGCCGTACGAGCCGTACTTCCGGGCCTTCGAGAAGGTGGCCGCCGGACTGGGCGGTCGCCCGCACTGGGGCAAGCTGCACTACCGCGACGCCGCCTCGCTGGCCACCGCGTACCCGCGATTCACCGACTTCCAGACCGTCCGCGACCGCCTGGACCCGGACCGCGTCTTCACCAATCCCCACCTGGCCCACGTCCTCGGGGCCTGACGGCGGGCTGCTACAGCGCGAGGTCGTCCAGATTGACGGCAGCGGCCATGACCTCGGCGCCCTTGTCGTTCAGGTGCATGCCGTCGCCGCTGTCCAGCGCGGGGTGGATGTGGTCGGAGGCGTGCGGGCCGGCGACGGCCTGAGCCACGTCGACGACAGCGTCGAAGGCATCCGTCGTGCGGATCCATTCGTTCACCTCGCGTCGGACGGCGAGGCCCTCCGGCGTACTGATCTCGGGGCCGGCGCCCGCGAAGGGACCGATGGTGGCGGCGACGACCTTCAGCCCGGCGGTGTGCGCACGCGCGGCCAGCGTCGTGAAGCCGTCGATGAGGGCGTCGGCGGAGACGGGAGGCTCGCCGAGCATGGCGGGTAGACCGAGGTCGTTGATACCGAAGTGGACCAGGACGTGGCTCACGGCCGGTATCGAGAGGACGTCGCGGTCGAAACGAGCCAGCCCGTGTTCGCCGACGGTGTCGCGCAGCAGGCGGTTTCCGGCGATGCCCTGGTTGACGACCCAGCCGTGCCGCAGCCGCCGGTTGAGGACGTCGACCGAACGGCGGTTCGCGCCGATCGTGGTGCCGACCCCCTCGAACCAGGAGTCGCCGAAGGCCACCGCGATCGACGTGCCCTGCGGGGCGAGCACGTCGACACCCGACAGGTAGAACCGGGCCTCGACCTGCTCCGCCCCCGGCAGGACGGGAGACGTGACGTGGTTGCCGTCGGCTATCCGGGCGACCTCCGCCGGCTTGTGCGAGTGGGTGGCCAGATCGGTCCGCTCCGGGAGGTAGAGGCTCACGACCACGTCCGAGCCGGACCGCACGGGAACGCTGACCGGGTCCGTGACGGCCTCTTCGCCCGCCGGGACGACGCGGTGCTCGGCACCGTCGAAGGTGAGCGCGACCTGCCGGTGACCGACGGCGGCGGTGGCGGCCCCGATGGTCAGCGGAGCGCGGCCGTAACGGTTCGTCAGGCGTACCCGGAACGCGTCCCCACCGCCGGCCAGGTGCAGCACCTGACGGACGGTCTGGTCGGCGAAGCGACGGGGTTCGCTGAACTGCAACCGCTCGTAGGGGCTGATCACCCCGGTACGGAAACCGGCTGTCCAGATCATGGTCGTTGCCTGCCCTTCAGATGTCCAGGACGATCCGGCCCCTGGTCGAGCCGCGCTCGACCAGCTCGTGCGCCTCTGCTATCTCCGCCAACGGCAACCGGGCGGCGATCGGGTAGCGCAGGTCACCGGCGACCAGCGCGGCTGTCAGTTCGGCCGCGGCGGCCTCGTTCGCGGACTCCGGGAAGTCGTCGTTGCTGAGGAACCGGACCGTGATGTTCTGGAAGCCCAGCGGCCAGTACGGAATGGACGGCTCGGCGGCGCCCGTCGCGTAGGTCGCGATCACGCCACCGATACGGAGGATCTCCAGATTGGTCGCCAGGTTCGTGTCGAAGGCCAGCTCGGCCACCCGGTCGATCGGTTCCCCGCCGGTGTAGTCGAGGATCCGGGTGGCGACATCGCCACCGGCGGTGTCGACCGCGTGGTGCGCGCCCGCGGCTAGTGCGGGTTCCACCTGATCGGGCGTGCGAACCGTCGCGATCACGATGGCGCCACCCCGGCGGGCCACCGCCAACGCGGCCCGTCCGACCGCGCCGAGGGCACCGGTGACGAGGACCCGCTGCCCGCGCACGGGACCGTCGGCGAAGATCGCCCGGTGCGCGGTGACGCCCGGGATACCGAGCCCGGCCGCCTGCTCGTACGGCACGTCGGCGGGGAGCGGCACGGCGTGCCGCTCCGGCACCACGGTGTATTCGGCGGCGGTGCCGAACGGGCGGTACGACTGGGCGAGGTAGACCCAGACCCGTTCGCCGACGCGGGACGGGTCGACACCCAGGCCGACCGCGTCGATCACCCCGGCACCGTCGCCGTGCGGGACGACCCGGGGGAACGACATGGTGGACCCCCACCAGCCCTGCCGTTTGCCGAGGTCACCGACGTGGATCCCGGAAACCGACACCCGGACCCGGACCTCGCCCTCACCCGGCCACGGATCGGGCAGCTCACCGACCTGGAGCACCTCGCGCGCCGGGCCCTGCCGGTCGTACCACGCCGCGCGCATCAGGCGCCCGCCGGCTCGGTCGTGGTGCCCTCCTCGACGCTGATCACCGCTTCGATCAGAGAGAAGAAGGTTTGGATACCGGGCCGGTCCGCGCCCCGGCGGCGGGATTCGGCGAAGTCCTCGGAGGAGCCCCAGAAGACGATGTCCAGCCACTCGTCGGCCGACAGTCGGATCAGTCGGGCTTCGAGGAAGCCGGCACGGTCGGCCTGGAAGTCACGCAACATCGCCGGTCGCGCGGCCAGCAGAGCGTCGGCGCGCTCGGTGGGCACGCGGAAGCGGGTCATCTCGACGGTGGTCATCGTCCCTCATTCCGTTCGGCTGCTGGCGCTGCGTCCGCTATGCCCACCATCAGCCTGAGCTGGGCCAGGAGGACTGCGCGGAAATCCGTGACTGTGGGAGTGGGGTGGCGCTGAACCCGGGAAACGATCAGACCGGCCAGAGCCGTGAGGAGGACATCCGTCACCGCTTCAGCGTCGTGGGTCAGGGTGAACGCACCCCGCTCCACGCCTTCCCGGACGGCGGCCAGGAAGGGCGCCCGGTAACGCGTCCACACGTCGGTGCTGTGGTCGCGGAGTTCGTCGTCGCGCATTGCCGATCGCCAGAACTCGACGAGGATCTGCCGGGTGCTCTCCGAGTTGTGCAGACTGCGGTCCACCAGCAGGACCAGCCGTCGCCACGGGTCGGGTTCGGCGGCGGACATCGCCTGCAGGGCAGCCACCTCCCGATCGGTGAAAACCTGCATCGTCTCGATGATCATGTCTTCGCGCGAACCAAAGTAGGTCTGCAGGGTGCTGATCGCGACGCCCCCGGCCGCCGATACATCCGCGAAGCGGGTGTTCTCGTAGCCGCGCGTGGCGAGCACGCCGGCCACCGCGTCGAGCACCGCGTTCCGCTTCTCACCACCCGCACGCCTCTTCCGGGTCACCATGGCGTCGTGGGCCCGGGTCCGCCGAACAACCGCTCTCCCCGGAGAGGCGTCGGCACGGATGGAACCCGCGGAGGCTGTGACAGGCAAGGCACCGGCATGGCCATACGGTACGACCGTACCGACGAACGGCGAAGAGCCTCACCTCAAGGGTGACAGGAAACACCCGCGCTCCGGCCGAATCACCGCGTTCGAGCTGGGCAACAGCCGACACCCGGCCACGGAGGCGTAGATCTTGGACAGTTGTCGTTCCGACCGAACGGAAACTGTCCAAGATCTGGAACGTCGGACCGGCGCGTCACCGATCAGGCGGCCGGGCCGGGGTTACTCGGTGCTGGTGGCGGCCTTGCGGGTGGCGGCCTTCTTCGCCGCCTTCTTCTTCGGCGCCGGACCCTTGGCCCGCTTCTCGGACAGCATCTCCGAGGCTTCCTCAATGGTCAGCGCCTCCGGGGTCTGCCCACGCCGCAGCGACGCGTTGAACTCCCCGTCGGTGACGTACGGGCCGAACCGGCCGTCCTTGATCACCAGCGGCTTCTCGGTCAGCGGGTCGACGCCCATCTCCCGCAGCGGCGGCGCGGCCGCCCGCCGTCCACGGGCCTTCGGAGCGGCCAGCAGGGCCAACGCCTCGTCCAGACCGACCGTGAACATCTGCTCCTCGGACTCCAGCGACCGGAACTCCTCGCCCCGCTTGACATACGGGCCGTAGCGGCCGTTGTTGGCGAACACCTCGACCCCGTCGGGCGCGACGCCGACCAGCCGGGGCAGGCTGAGCAGCTTGAGCGCCTCCTCCAGGGTCAACGAGTCCGGCGTCTGCGAGCGCAGCAGCGAGGACTTCCGCTCACCGCTGGACACGTACGAGCCGTACTTCCGGGCCTTCGAGAAGGTGGCCGCCGGACTGGGCGGTCGCCCGCACTGGGGCAAGCTGCACTACCGCGACGCCGCCTCGCTGGCCACCGCGTACCCGCGATTCACCGACTTCCAGACCGTCCGCGACCGCCTGGACCCGGACCGCGTCTTCACCAACGCCCACCTCGACCGGTCCTCGGTGGCGACGCTCAGCCGCCCGACGCCACCACCTGATCCGGGCCGGCGCCGAGGGACCGGACGTAGCCGAGCACCCGCTGGTACGCCGCCCGGTAGTCGCCCCGCAGACCCGGCGGGGTGGCCGGGTCGGCCAGCGCTGCGGTCAGGTCGACCAGCCGGAGGGCCGGTGCCAGGTCGGTCCAGGTTGGCAGCGCCTCCATCCGGGTCACCGTCCAGCGCCCCGGGGCGGTCTCGGTGAAGGTCGCTCGCGCCATCACACCCTCGCGGTTGTCGTCGATCGGCTCCGCGTGCCGGGCCAGTTCGTTGCCCATGCCGAAGACCACCCACTTGTCGCCGAAGCGCTGGAACGGCTGCACCGCGTGGGCGTGGTGGCCCAGGATGAGGTCCACGTCGGGCGAAGAGATCAACTGCTGTGCCCAGGCGCGCTGGTCGGCGTCCGGCAGGTGCTGGTACTCCGTACCCCAGTGCAGGCTGAGCACGACGATGTCGGCGCCGGCGGCGCGCGCCTCGTGGGCGGCGGCGAGGATCTCGGGCGGATCGATCAGGTTGGCCAGCCACGGCTGGCCCGAGGGGCGGTTCAGCCCGTTGAAGTTCAGGCTGTACGCCAGGTGGGCGACGCGGACGTCGCCGACCTGGTAGATCCGGGGCGTGGCCGCCTCGGCGGCGCTGCGGGCGCTGCCGGTGTGCCCCAGCCCGGCGACTTCGAGCGCGCGGATCGTCCGGGCCACCCCGTCGACGCCCTGGTCGAGGGTGTGGTTGGAGGCGGTCGAGCAGCCGTCGAACCCGGCACCTCGCAGCCCCTCGAGCACCTGCGGGGGCGCGTTGAACGACGGATAGCCGGCGAACGGGCCGGCTGGATCGGCCAGTGGCGTTTCGAGATGGCACAGCGCCAGGTCGGCGCCGCCGACGGCTGGGGCGACCCCCGCGAACATCGGGGCGAAGTCCAGGCGGCCGGCCCGGGCGCCGTCCCGACGCGCCTGGTCGGTCACAGCGGGATGAACCAGAACGTCACCCGCGGCGACGAGTCGCACGGTCCGCCGGTTGGCGGCATCCCGGGGCGGCCCGGTGGACGACCCCGGGGCGACGGTCTGCGGGGCAGCCTGTGACGCGATGGCCCCGGCCGGCGCGGAGCTCTCGTCATCCATCGCCCAGAAGCCCGCCGCGGCCACGGCAAGCAGCAACGCTCCCGCCGACGCGCTGACGAGTACACGGCGACGCGTGGCAGTGGTGGCGAACATCCCCTCACGTTAGGGAACCCCCACCAAACCCTCGCACCAAATAGGACATTTCATCCATTAGGGACAGGGGTCGGTGACCGTCACTCCTCGGCGGGCCTGGCGGCGGCCTTCTTCGGGGCCGCCTTCCTGGCAGTGGTCGCCTTGGCGGTCGTGGTCTTCTTCGCAGCCGTGGACTTGCTGGCGGCGGCCGTCTTCTTGGTGGCCGCGGCCTTCTTCGCCGGGGCCTTCTTCGCCGCCTTCTTCTTCGGCGCCGGACCCTTGGCCCGCTTCTCGGACAGCATCTCCGAGGCTTCCTCAATGGTCAGCGCCTCCGGGGTCTGCCCACGCCGCAGCGACGCGTTGAACTCCCCGTCGGTGACGTACGGGCCGAACCGGCCGTCCTTGATCACCAGCGGCTTCTCGGTCAGCGGGTCGACGCCCATCTCCCGCAGCGGCGGCGCGGCGGCCCGCCGTCCACGGGCCTTCGGAGCGGCCAGCAGGGCCAGCGCCTCGTCCAGGCCGACCGTGAACATCTGCTCCTCGGACTCCAGCGACCGGAACTCCTCGCCCCGCTTGACATACGGGCCGTAGCGGCCGTTGTTGGCGAACACCTCGACCCCGTCGGGCGCGACGCCGACCAGCCGGGGCAGGCTGAGCAGCTTGAGCGCCTCCTCCAGGGTCAACGAGTCCGGCGTCTGCGAGCGCAGCAGCGAGGACTTCCGCTCACCGCTGGACACGTACGGGCCGAACCGCCCGGACTTGAGCACGATCGGCTCACCGGTGCCCGGGTCGTCGCCGAGCTTGCGCTCGCCGCTGCCGCCGAGGAACAGCTCGTGCACCTTCTCCGGGGTCAGCTCGTCCGGGGCCAGCCCCTCGGGGATCGGCGCCCGGTCGCCCTGGGCGCCACCCTCCTCACCCTCGGCCGGCGCCGCCGGCTCGCCGCCGGGCAGCTCCCGCTGGAGGTACGGCCCGTACCGGCCCACCCGGACCACGACCTCCCGGCCGTCGTCGTCGGTGAAGAGCGGGATGGAGTTGACGCTGCGCGCGTCGATGTCGCTGAGGTTCTCGGTGACCAGCTTCTTGAGCCCGCCGGAACGGGCGATGCCCTGGTCGCCGGCACCGTTGGCGCCGCCAAAGTAGAACGCGGTGAGGAAGTCGACGGCGGCGTGGTCGCCGCCGGCGATCTCGTCCAGCTCGTTCTCCATGGTGGCGGTGAAGTCGTAGTCGATGAGGCGGGGGTAGTGCCGCTCCAGCAGGCCGATCACCGCGAACGCCAGGAAGGTCGGGATCATCGCCTGCCCGCGCTTGGTGACGTACCCCCGGTCCTGGATCGTCTGCATGATCGACGCGTACGTGGACGGGCGGCCGATGCCCAGCTCTTCCAGTGCCTTGACCAGCGACGCCTCGGTGTAGCGCGACGGCGGCTGGGTGTGGTGGCCCTGCGCGGCCAGCTCGTCGGCGGTCAGCGGCTGGTCCTTGACCAGGGTGGGCAGCCGGCGCTCGGCGTCCTCGGCCTCGGCGTTCTCGTCGTCGCTGGACTCGACGTACGCGCGCAGGAAGCCCGGGTCGGTGATGGTCTTGCCGGTGGCCCCGAAGTCGGCCTCCTCCTGCGAGGTGGAGACCGCGCGGATGCGCACCGAGACGCTGGAGCCGACCGCGTCGGTCATCTGCGAGGCGATGGTGCGGCGCCAGATCAGCTCGTAGAGCTTGAACTCCTCGGCGGACAGTTCCTTGGCCACCTCGCCCGGGGTGCGGAAGTTGTCCCCCGCCGGGCGGATCGCCTCGTGCGCCTCCTGCGCGTTCTTCACCTTGCCGGTGTAGCGGCGCGGCTCCGGTGGCACGCTGCGCTCGCCGTACAGCTCGACGATCTGCCGGCGGGCCGCCGAGATGGCGGTCTCCGACAGGTTCACCGAGTCGGTACGCATATAGGTGATGTAGCCGTTCTCGTACAGGCGCTGCGCGGTGCGCATCGTCTGCTGCGACGACAGGCGCAGCTTGCGGGCCGCTTCCTGCTGGAGCGTCGAGGTGATGAACGGCGCGTACGGGCGGCGGCGGTAGGGCTTCTCCTCGACCCGGGTGACGGTGAACGGCCGTCCCTCGAGTCGGGCCGCCAGCCCACGGGCGCCGCCCTCGTCCAGGTGCACGACGCCGGCCCCGGGCTTCACCCGGCCGGTGGTCGGCTCGAAGTCCTTGCCGGTGGCGATCCGGTCGCCGTTCAACGCGATGAGGGTGGCGTTGAACGCGCGCGGCCCCTCGCCGGCGTTCGCCACGGCGAGAGTGGCCAGGATGTCCCAGTATTCCGCGGTGCGGAAGGCCATCCGCTGCCGCTCCCGCTCGACCACGATCCGGGTCGCCACCGACTGCACCCGGCCGGCCGAGAGCTTCGGCATGACCTTCTTCCACAGCACCGGGGAGACCTCGTAGCCGTAGAGCCGGTCGAGGATCCGCCGGGCCTCCTGCGCGTCGACCAGGTCGCGGTCGATCTCGCGGGGGTTGGCCACCGCCGCCTGGATCGCCGGCTTGGTGATCTCGTGGAAGACCATCCGCTTGACCGGCACCTTGGGCTTGAGCGTCTCCACCAGGTGCCAGGCGATCGCTTCGCCCTCGCGGTCCTCATCCGTCGCCAGGAAGATCTCGTCGACCTCCTTGGCCAGCTTCACCAGCTTGCTGATCTGCTGCTTGCGGTCGGCCGAGACGACGTAGAGCGCGTGGAAGCCGTTGTCCACGTCCACCCCGAGGCGGGCCCACGCCTCGCCCTTGTACTTGGCCGGCACGTCGGCGGCGTTGCGCGGCAGGTCGCGGACGTGACCGAAGCTGGCCTCCACGACGTACCCCGGGCCGAGGTAGCCCGAGATCGTCTTGGCCTTCGCCGGTGACTCGACGATGACCAGACGGGTGGTTCCAGCGTTGCTCGGCACGTCTCTCCCCGACCTCACTCCTGCTCGTGGTCTGCCGGCGCCCGGACAGCGACCGCTCTCGACCCCGCCGTCGCACCGGCGGTCCGGATGTCCAACGTAACGCGCCGTCCGCGTTTCGGGTTTCGCGGGCGGCAAACCGCTCCGGCGCGGCGGTCCACTCCCGCCCCGCCGCGCTCGGCACTGCCGGACGGCGCCACCGTACACCGTGGGTAGGGCTCGAAGCGGGTCACTGTGACGATGGCGGACTCTCGACCGAGGTCCGACCCGCCCGTTTTCCGCCCGGATCGGCCCGCCGGCTGTCCGGGTCCGGACAACCGACGGCGGCCCGGGCCTCCACCTCCGGACTGGGCGGAATGATCCGGTTCGTCCCCTGGTCAGGGTCGGGTCGGCCAGGCGTCGGCCGGTGCCGCGCGCGGCGGCCCGCCGACCAGTTCGGCGAGCCGGCCCAACCGGCGCCGGCCCGTGATCCGGTACCCCGGGCCGCCCTCGTCCGGGCCGAGCAGCGTGCCGGCGAGCCCGGCGGCGGCGAGCGCCGCGCCGACCGGCTCCCAGCACTCCCGGTCGCCCTCGCCGAGCCGCAACAGGAAGCCGCCGGGCGGCTCCGGCGTCCCGGCGGCGGCGAGCCACAGCCGCAGCCGCCGGCCGGTCAGGTGAAAGGTCGCCGGCGGGCGTTTCGCCGGACCGTGCAGCCAGGCGACCGCGAGCGGCTTCAGGATCCGGGTGTACGAGGTACGGACGGCGTGTCGCGCGTCCCCGGTCGGCTCCCAGCTCGCCGCCAGCCCGCGCAACGCCAACTCCGCGACCAGCACGTGCACCCGCCAGGCGGCGTCCACCTGCACGGAGAGGCGGGCGGTGCCCCCCATCCGCACCACCTCGCCCGGCCCGGCGAGCAGCCCGGCCAGGTCGGCGACCGTCGGTTCGGCCGCCTCGGCGCCGAAGAAGACCAGTTGACGCCCGCCGTCGTCGGTCTGCGCCGGCCCGGAGGGCGGCCCGCTCGACCCGGACCGGGTCGGCCCGCCGCGCCGTCGCGCGGGCTCGGACGCCGACGGGTCGGGCTCGGGCGCCGGGAACAGCGCCGGAGGCGGCTGCGCCGCTCCGGTGTCGCCGAGCCCGCTCAGCGACACTCCGGCACCTCGTCGAAGGCTTGTTTCAGCTCCTCGGAGTTGAGCCGACTGGTGTCCAGCGCGCTGGCGTCGTACTCCTTGTTGAGGGTGTCCACCGCGGCCCGCACGCCGTCGTAGAAGACGGTCGGCTCGGCGGTGCCCAACCCTTCGATGCTGTCCCGGGCCCGGCCGTAGGCGTCCCGCATCTTCCCCAGTGAGCTGCGGAAACCAGCGGAGATGGCCTCGCCGTTGTCCGTCTCCGGGACGCCGGCCCGCTCCACCTTGCGGCGTGCGGTCTCGCTCGCCTGCTCCGCCCCACCGAAGAGCCGCACCAGGTTCTCCTTGGCCTGCGCCGGCGTGGTCTGCGCGGTCATCTGCTCATCCGTGCTGCTGGTCAACTTGCTGATCTCAGAGCGCCACGGGGTGAGCGCACCGCAGACCGTGGCCGCCCAGGCCCGCGGACTGGGGCCGCCACCGCAGCCGGAGAGCAGGACGACGAACGTGGCCAGGACCACCGTGAGCTTTCCGGCGGCAGACGCCTGGCACGTACGCATGCGTTGCAGCGTACGACCTCCGCCCAGGCGTGGCACCGGTCAGACGGCCCCGGAGGAGGAACCGACGGTCCCCGGCCGGCGTGGCACGCCGACCGGGGACCCGGTGCCGAGAATGGTCAGGCGTTGACCGTCTCCGGCCGGTGATCGGTGCTGCCCGCACCCGTGTCGGAGTCGTCCATCGCGATGCCCTTGCGCTTGCTGAACACCACCGACGCCACGATGATCAGCGTGGCCACCACCGCGATGGCCACCCGCACGGGGGTGTTCCGGTCGTCGCCGATGCTGAAGGCCACCACGGCCGGCGCGATCAGCAGCGAGACCAGGTTCATCACCTTGAGCAGCGGGTTGATGGCCGGGCCGGCGGTGTCCTTGAACGGGTCACCGACGGTGTCGCCGATGACCGTCGCGGAGTGCGCCTCGGAGCCCTTGCCCCCGTACGCGCCGTCCTCCACCAGCTTCTTGGCGTTGTCCCAGGCGCCACCGGAGTTGGCCAGGAAGACCGCCATCAGCGTGCCGGCCCCGATCGCCCCGGCCAGGTACGCCGCCAGCGCGCCGGGCCCGAGGCCGAAGCCGACCGCGATCGGCGCCAGGATGGCAAGCAGGCCGGGGGTCATCAGCTCGCGCTGCGCGTCCCGGGTGCAGATGTCCACGACCTTGCCGTACTCCGGGCGCTGGGTGCGGTCCATGATGCCGGGCAGCTCACGGAACTGCCGGCGGACCTCCATCACCACGGCGCCCGCCGAGCGGGACACCGCGTTGATGGCCAGCCCGGAGAAGAGGAACACCACCGCCGCGCCGATGATCAGGCCGACCAGGTTGCGCGGGTTGGCCACGTTCAGCGAGTTGAGGATCTCCGTCCCGACGTCGCCCACGCCCGCGTCCGCGTACGCCGTGCGCAGCGTGTCGGTGTACGAGCCGAACAGCGCGGTCGCGGCGAGCACCGCGGTGGCGATCGCGATGCCCTTGGTGATCGCCTTGGTGGTGTTGCCGACCGCGTCCAGCTCGGTGAGCGTCCGGGCGCCGTGCTCGTCGATGTCACCGGACATCTCGGCGATGCCCTGGGCGTTGTCGGAGATCGGCCCGAAGGTGTCCATGGCGACGATCACGCCGACCGTGGTGAGCAGGCCGGTGCCGGCCAGCGCCACCGCGAACAGCGACAGGGTGATGGAGCTGCCGCCGAGCAGGAACGCGCCGAAGACGCCGGCGCCGATCAGCAGCGCCGAGTAGACCGCCGACTCCAGCCCGATGCTGATGCCGGCCAGGATGACGGTGGCCGCACCGGTCTGCGAGCTCTTGCCGATGTCCTGCACCGGGCGCCGGTTGGTCTCGGTGAAGTAGCCGGTGAGCGCCTGGATGGCGGCGGCCAGCACGATACCGATGATCACCGCGCCGATGGCCACCAGTCGCGGGTTGCGGTCGACGTCGGTGAGCCCACCCTCCAGCTCGGCGAAGGTCGCCGGCAGGTACGCGTAGGCGGCGATCGCCACCAGCACCGCGGAGAGGACCGCCGAGATGTAGAAGGCCCGGTTGATCGCGGTCAGGCCGCTGCGGTCGGAGGCGCGCAGCCGGGTGATGAAGACGCCGAAGATCGCGACGAGCACACCGATGGTGGAGATGATCAGCGGGAAGACCAGGCCGTCCTCGCCGAACGCGGCGCGTCCCAGGATCAGTGCGGCGACCAGGGTGACCGCGTACGACTCGAACAGGTCGGCGGCCATGCCGGCGCAGTCGCCCACGTTGTCGCCGACGTTGTCGGCGATGGTGGCGGCGTTGCGCGGGTCGTCCTCCGGAATGCCCTGCTCGACCTTGCCGACCAGGTCGGCGCCCACGTCGGCGGCCTTGGTGAAGATGCCACCGCCGACCCGCATGAACATCGCGAGCAGCGCGGCGCCGAAGCCGAAGCCCTCCAGCACGGTCGGTGCGTCGCCCCGGTAGACCAGGACGACCAGCGCGGCGCCGAACAGGCCGAGGCCCACGGTGAGGAAGCCCACCACGCCACCGGTGCGGAACGCGATCTTCATGGCCGCTTCGCGGCCACCCTGTCGCTCCCGGGCGGCGGCGGCCACGCGCAGGTTGGCGCGGGTGGCCAGCCACATGCCGGCGCCGCCGATGGACGCGCTGAACAGGGCGCCCACCACGAAGAAGAGCGATCGGCCGAACTTCACGGCGGTCTCGCTGCCGTCGGTGTCGTGCACCGGCAGCAGGAAGAGCAGCACCACGGCGATGACGACGAAGATCGCCAGAGTGCGGAATTGGCGGAGCAGGTAGGCGGAGGCGCCCTCCTGGACCGCCCCCGAGATCTCCTGCATGTTCGTGGTGCCCTTGCCGGCTGCCAGTACCGCCTTGGTGAGGGCGGCGGCGAAGACGAGCGCCACCAGCGCGATCACCGCGGCGATGACGACGTACGTGACGTTGCTACCGGTAAGGGAAAGCCCGCCGCCATCGGCGGCCAAGGTCTCGGACATCTGTGTCCTCCTGTTACCGAACACTCGCGCCGGTGAGTGGAGACGCACCGACCGGCGCCTGAACGCGGACTCGCAAGCGCGCGCCAACCCACCCCAGCGGACCAGCGATGACCACCCATACCCGCTGGCTGCGGGATGGATCACTTGCTGACAACCCGGGTACTGTAGCCCTCCACAGTGTCGGAGGTCACACCGAGGTGGCACCGTGTCTCGATGATCTTCGTCGCTGTGTTATGAAACGAAATCTGATATAGAGCCAGGCCCATGACAAGGAGGCCGCACCCCGACGGGATGCGGCCTGTGCGGCGGAACAGAACGGGTCAGCGGCCGACCGGCCACACCATCCGCACCTCGGTGCCGACGCCCTCGTCGACGGGACGCACCTGAAGGTCCTCGACGAACCCGGCGAGCAGAGCGAACCCGACTCCGGTGGTCAGCGCCTCATCGGTGAGCGACTCGTTGGCCAGCTCGTCCGGCGGCAGTGCGGCCAGCCCGATCCCGGCCTCGATCGGCGCCCGGTCCACCACCCGCACCGCGTACGACCCGGCGTCCGACATCTCCACCAGCACCGGGTCGGCCAGGCCGTACTGGCGGTGCAGGGCCACCGCCCGGGTGCACGCCTCGCCGATGGCCAGGCGCACCTCGTCCAGCAGATCCTCACGGACCCCGGCGCGCCGGGCGACGGCGACGCCGACCAGCCGGGCGGTACGCACGTGCACCGGAGCCGGGGAGAACGAGAGCTTGACTGTCGCCATCACGCGCTGGCACCGGTCGGTTCCGCGCCGACCGCCGCGTCGACCGTGGGGTGCAGCGGGAAGACCTGGTCCAGCGCGGTGATCCGGAAGATCTTGAGCAGCGGCTCCTTGTCACAGACCAGGGCGAACGAGCCGCCGGCCGTGCGGAGCCGCTTGAGCGCGCCGACCAGCACGCCGAGCCCGGTGGAGTCGAGGAAGTCCACCCGACCGAGGTCGACCACCACGTGCCGGGCGCCGCCGTCGATCAGTTCGAGGAGCCGTTCGCGGAGCCGGGGCGCGGTGTAGACGTCCACCTCACCGCCGACCTCGAGCACCGTGTGCTCGCCCACGGTGCGGGTCGCCAGCGACAGCTCCATCGGTCCTCCTCGCCAGAGCCGTAAACTCTCCTGGGCATCTAACCATTACCGCTTGGCCACCCTGCGGTCGCCAACGGAAAGCTCCCCTTACCCCCTGGCCCGACTTTTCATCTCCGAACACCAGTGCGAGAGTGCAGGGCGTGTCGTCCGCAGCCACCGTATCCGCAGGTCCCGGCCCCGAGCCATCGCCGGTCGACCTGCTGCGCCGGCTGCGCGCCCACAGCGCCGGTGACCCGGTCACCCACGTCGAACGGGTGCCGGCCCGCGCCGGGGTGCCCGCACCGTGGCCGCCGTGGGCACCCGCGGAGCTGCGCGAGGCGTTCGCCCGCCGCGGCGTGGTCGCGCCGTGGCGGCACCAGGCCGAGGCGGCCACCCTGGCGTACGACGGCGGCCACGTGGTGCTCGCCACCGGCACCGCGTCCGGCAAGTCCCTGGCGTACCAGCTCCCGTCGCTGGCCACGCTGCTCGCCGACCCCCGGGCCACCGTGCTGTACCTGGCACCGACCAAGGCGCTCGCCGCCGACCAGCTGCGGGCCGTGGCCGGGCTGGAGCTGGAGGGGGTACGCCCGGCCTGCTACGACGGGGACACCCCGCGCGCCGAGCGGGAGTGGATCCGCCGGCACTCCCGGTTCGTGCTCACCAACCCCGACATGCTGCACCACGGCATCCTGCCCGGGCACGCCCAGTGGTCGGGTTTCCTGCGCCGGCTGGCGTACGTGGTGATCGACGAGTGCCACACCTACCGGGGGGTGTTCGGCTCGCACGTGGCGCACGTGCTGCGTCGGCTGCGCCGGCAGTGCGCCCGGTTCGGAGCCACCCCGGTGTTCGTGCTCGCCTCGGCGACCTCCGGCGACCCGGCGACCGCCGCCGGGCGGCTGACCGGCCTGCCGGTGACGGCGGTCACCGAGGACGCCTCGCCACGCGGTGGGGTGACCTTCGCGCTCTGGGAGCCGCCGCTGCTGCCACCCGACTCGTCGGCGGCGGCCTCCCCGGCGCCCAGCCAGGCGGCGGGCGGGCACGACGACGTGCCGGACCTCATCCAGGTCCGCCGGTCGGCGCTGCGGGAGACCGCGGACCTGCTCGCCGACACGGTCGCCGAGGGGGTACGCACACTCGCGTTCGTCCGGTCCCGCAAGGGCGCCGAGGTGGTGGCGGCCAGCGCGCGCCGGGCGTTGGACGAGGCGGTGCCGGGGCTCGGCAAGCGGGTGGCCGCCTACCGGGGCGGCTACCTGCGTGAGGAGCGGCGCGAGCTGGAGCGGGCGCTGCTGCACGGTGATCTGCTCGGCCTGGCCTCCACCAACGCGCTTGAGTTGGGCGTGGACCTGATCGGCCTGGACGCGGTGCTGATCTGCGGATACCCGGGGACCCGGGCGTCGCTCTGGCAGCAGGCGGGCCGCGCCGGCCGCTCCGGCCAGGAGGCCCTCGCCGTGCTGGTGGCCCGGGACGATCCGCTGGACACCTATCTGATCCACCACCCGGAGGCGATCTTCGGAGCGCCGGTCGAGGCGACGGTGCTCGACCCGGCCAACCCGTACGTGCTGGCCCCGCAGCTCGCCTGCGCCGCGGTCGAGGCCCCGCTCACCCCGGCCGACCTGACGCTCTTCGGCGAAGGGGCGAAGGAGGCGATCGACGAGCTGGTGGCGGCCGGGGCGCTGCGGCAGCGGCCCACCGGGTGGTACTGGCGACACCGGGAGCGTCCCGAGGTGGATCTACGCGGTGAGGGCGGCGCCCCGGTCTGCGTGGTGGAGTCGGCCACCGGCCGGCTGCTGGGCACGGTCGACGGCGGCTCGTCGCACTTCCTGCTCCACCCCGGCGCGGTCTACCTGCACCAGGGCGTCTCGTACGTGGTGGACGAGCTCGACCTCGCCGACGGATGCGCGCTGGTGCACGCCGAGGAGCCGGACTGGTCCACTCACGCCCGGGACGTCACCGACCTGTCCGTGGTGTCGGTGCGCTCCTACGTGGACGCCGGACCGGTCGGCATGTTCCTCGGCGAGGTGGACGTGACCAGCCAGGTGGTGTCGTACCAGCGACGGCGGATCGCCACCGGCGAGGTGATCGACACCCGGCCACTCGACCTGCCCACCCGGGAACTGCGCACGGTGGCGGTCTGGTTCACGCTGTCACCGCAGTCCCTGACCGCGGCCGGTGTGCAGGCCCCGGACGTGCCAGGTGCGCTGCACGCCGCCGAACACGCCGCGATCGGGCTGCTGCCGCTGATGGCCACCTGCGACCGGTGGGACATCGGCGGGCTGTCCACCGCCGTACACCCGGACACCGAGGCGCCGACCGTCTTCGTCTACGACGGACACCCGGGCGGCGCGGGCTTCGCCGAGCGGGCGTACGGGACGGCGTCGGCGTGGCTGCGGGCCACCCGGGACGCGATCGCGGAGTGCGGCTGCGAGACGGGATGCCCGTCCTGCGTGCAGTCGCCGAAGTGCGGCAACGGCAACAACCCGCTCTCCAAGCCGGACGCGATCCGGGTGCTCGACGTGGTGCTGGCGAACCTGCCCGCCTGAGCCGCGTTGCATGAATCCGAGCGAGACGGGGCACAATGATGGGAGCGCTTCCATCGATGCCTGCCTTTTCAGCCCGTCCCGTGCCCTAGGAGGAGCCGTGGCCGACACCATCGCCGAGACCGTCGACCTGCTCTACACCATCGACCAGGAGAGACTCACCCTCGACCAGCAGATCGCGCTCGGATCCGCACTGGCCGCGCTGGCTCAGGCAGAACGGCTGGAGCAGATCAACGAGCGGCTGCAGGGTATCCACCAGGTCCTCAACGGCTGGGCGTTGCGCGTCACCGTCGACGGGCGTTGACCTCCCCGAGGACGGCCGGACCGGCCGGGCCCGGCCACGGGTGGGAGCGCCGGGGCGCGGGCCGGCGTCGGTCGCCGGGCTGTGCGAGACTCCGGCGCACAATCCCCCTGAGGAGATCAGATGCAGCTCGAGAACTTGCAGACCCTGCAGCATTTCCACATCCGGCAGCGGCTGCGAATGATGGTCAACCAGTACGAGGTCCGGGCGGTCGCGGCGGACGGCACCGAGGGCGAACTGCTGGCCTTCGCGCAGCAGAAGCGGCTCGCCTTCAAGGAGCAGGTGACGATCTACACCGACGACTCCAAGCAGCAACCCCTGCTCGGCTTCAAGGCCCGCCAGCGCATCGACCTGGGTGCCACGTACGACGTGACCGACGCGGCCGGCAACCCGATCGGCCTGTTCCGCAAGGACTTCGCCCAGTCGCTGCTCCGTTCCACCTGGCACGTCGAGCAGGCCGGCCTGCCGCAGGTGACGGGCCAGGAGCGCAGCATGCCGGTGGCGCTGCTGCGTCGGTTCGTCGACTCGCTGTCCTGGCTGCCGTACCACTTCGACTTCACCGCCGGCGGCCAGCCCGTCTTCTCGGTCGTGAAGAAGTGGGGCCTGCGCGACAAGTACATCGTCGAGGTGCACAACCCCCAGATCGACCGCCGCCTGGTCATCGCCATGGCCGTCGCTCTCGACGCGCTCCAGGCCCGCTGACGCATCCCGGCCCACAGGGCCACCCTCCTTCCCGCCCGCTGGCCGGGACACGGGCCCGCCGGCCCAGGTCCCGGCCAGCCCGGCTGTCCGGCGGCTGCCGGTGGCCGGCTGCCAGTGGCCGGCTGCGGGCCACCGGCAGCCGCCGGAC
>NZ_RCVI01000292.1:0-22744 GCF_003667455.1 Micromonospora sp. CV4
GAGGGAGGGAGGGGAGATGGCAACCGAAACACTGAACGCCGTGGCGACCGCGTCCGGGGGAGGCCCGCGCCGGCGCCGGGGCGGCATCCGCAGCAACGAGAACGTCGCCGGATGGCTCTTCGTCGCGCCGGTGATCGTCATTCTGGGGCTGTTCCTGCTGC
Organism: Micromonospora sp. CV4; assembly: GCF_003667455.1. NCBI lineage: Bacteria > Bacillati > Actinomycetota > Actinomycetes > Micromonosporales > Micromonosporaceae > Micromonospora > Micromonospora sp. CV4. Next base: position 162 of record NZ_RCVI01000292.1, read on the forward strand.
TGCCGATCCTGATGGCGTTCTGGGTCAGCCTGACCGACTGGAACGGCCAGGGCAGCCCGTTCACCGGCGACGTGCCGTTCGTCGGCGGGCACAACTACACCCAGTTGTTCACCGAGGACGGGCTGGCCCGCCGCGACTTCATGACCAGCATCCGCAACAACATCTACTACGTGGCGATCGTGGTGCCGGCGCAGACCGCGCTCGCGCTCGGCCTGGCGCTGGTCGTCAACAACCGGATGCTCAAGGGCAAGAGCTTCTTCCGCAGCGCCTTCTACTTCCCCTCGGTCACCAGCTCGGTCGCGATCAGCGTGGTGTTCCTGTTCCTGTTCGCCAACTCCGGCGCGGTCAACGCGCTGCTCAGCGTCCTGGGCATCGACGGACCGGAGTGGTTCGCCGACTCGCGGGGCGTGCTGCACCTGCTGTTCGGCGTGGTCGGCGTCGACTCGCCGCCGGCGGCGCTGGCCGACGGCGGGCCGTTGGGGCTGAGCTGGTGGGACTGGCTGGCCGGACCCAGCGTGGCGATGATGTCGATCATCACGTTGGTCATCTGGACCACCTCCGGCACCTTCATGCTGATGTTCCTGGCCGGCCTGCAGAACGTGCCGGTGGCGCTGGACGAGGCGAGCACCCTCGACGGCGCGTCCCGGTGGCAGCGGTTCCGGCACGTCACCCTGCCGCTGATCAGGCCGACCACCTTCCTGGTGCTCACCCTCGGCCTGATCGGCTCCTGGCAGGTCTTCGACCAGGTGTACGTGATGAGCCAGGGAGACCCGGCCAAGACCACGCTGACCCCGGCCTACCTGTCGTACCGGACCGCCTTCCGGGACTTCGACTACGGCTCGGGCGCGGCGATCTCGTTCGTGCTGTTCCTGATCATCATCGTGCTCACGTTGATCCAACGCCGGGCGCTGGCCGAGCGGGACACCGACCGGCCGCGGCGAGGCTGGCGGCGTCGGCGCGTACCGGAGAGGTCCTGAGATGGCCGTGCTGACCGACCGCCCGGCGGCGGCGCCCGCGCGCCGCGAGCAGCGCGCGGCCCGCACCCTGGCCACCCGCTTCCTGGGGTACGCGACGCTGATCTTCTTCGGGCTGGTGTTCCTCTACCCGTTCGTCATCCAGATCGGCAATTCGCTCAAGACCGAGCCCGACGCGGCGGCCAACCCGCTCTCGCCGTTCCCGGACCCGCTCACGTTGGCCGGCTTCGAGCGGATCTTCGCCGGCACCAACTTCCCGCTCTGGCTGGGCAACTCGCTGCTGGTGACGGTGCTCGTCACCCTCGGTCGGGTGTTCTTCGACTCGCTCGCCGGGTACGCGTTGGCGCGACTGCGGTTCCGGGGACGCGGCGGGCTGTTCGCCGCGGTCATCGCGGTGCTGGCGGTGCCCGGAGTGGTGCTGCTGATCCCGAAGTTCCTGGTGCTCAACCAGCTCGGCATCTACAACAGCTACGCCGGTCTGGTGGTGCCGCTGCTGGCCGACGCGGCGGGCGTGTTCATCATGAAGCAGTTCTTCGAGTCGATCCCGTTGAGCGTGGAGGAGGCCGCCCGGATCGACGGGGCGAGCATCTTCCGCACCTTCTGGTCGGTGGTGCTGCCGATGGCGAAACCGGCGCTGATCACCCTGACCATCCTGTCGTTCCAGGGCTCGTGGAACGAGTTTCCGCACAGCCTCGTGTCGGTGCAGGACCCGGACCTGTTCACCCTGCCGCGTGGGCTGGCCGACCTGGTCAGCGGCTCGCTCGGCAAGGGCACCCAGTATCCGCTCAAGCTGGGCGCGGCGCTGCTGGCCACCATCCCCGTCGCGATCATCTTCGTGGTGTTCCAGCGGTACTTCGTCCGGGATGCCAACGACGGCTCGGACAAGGGCTGACCGACCGGTGGGGCGGCTCCGACGACGGAGCCGCCACAGCGGTCAGCTCTGCTCCAGGACGGACAGGATGTTGCCGGCCGGGTCGGTGAACCAGGCGATGGCCGGCCCCTGGCCGCGCATGACCCCCTTCTCGTCCTGCGGCATACCGTCGTAGCGGGCGAAGTGGACCCCCCGCGCGAGCAGCTCGTCGACCGCCCGGTCGATGTCGTCGACCGGGAAGTTGAGCACCGTGTAGGTCGCGGGAGCGTGGTCGTCCTTCGGATAGACCAGGACGGGCCGGTCCCCGGCGATGTGCAGGGTCAGCAACCCGCCCATCGCGTCGTCCCGGGTGACCCGCAGGCCGAGCGTCTCGCCGTAGAACCGTTCGGCGCGGCCGGTGTCGTCCACCGAGAACCCGCTGAACGCCTTGGTGTCTGTGAACACGGTGATCTCCTCGTTGTCGGCGTACGAGGGGTGGACGTCGTCGTCGGCCGGAACTCATCGCCCGACCGGCCCATGATCAGGGATCGAGGTGGTCGGGCAGGCCGAAGCGTGGGAAGAGCCCCGGGTCGAGGTAGTGGGTGAGGCGGGCGATCCGGCCGTCGACGACCTCGAGAAGCTGGATCGAGAACGGCCGGTGCCCGCCCGCCGGGTCGCGCCGGTACTGCGCCAGGGCCGGACCGCCGTTCGCCGCCACCCGGATGAGCCGGGAACCGCGGCAGCCGGCGCCCGGCCCCACCAGCCAGCGGCCGATGTCGTCCGCGCCGCGCAGCCACATCCGGTAGGGCGGCATGCTCTGGACGGCGTCGGCGCGCAGCAGGCCCACCAGGGCGTCGACGTCGTAGCGCTCGAAGACCCGCACGTAGCGGTCGAGCAGGTCGCGGTGCGCCCGATCCAGCGGCCGGCCCGGAGCGTCACCGACCCGGTCGGCCAGCGTGGCCCGGGCTCGTTGCAGCGCGCTGTTGACCGCCGGCACGGTGGTGTCGAGCAGGCCGGCGACCTCCTCGGCCCGCCACCGCAGCACGTCCCGCAGGATCAGCACCGCGCGCTGCCGGGCCGGCAGGTGCTGCAGCGCGGCGACGAACGCCAACCGGACCGACTCCCGAACGACCGTCAGCTCGGCGGGATCGGCCGCCGCCGGCAGCACCGCCGCGTCCGGAGCGGGCTCCACCCAGCCGGCCTCGGGATCGCCGAGCGCCGTGGCCACCGGGGACGAGGGATCGCCGAGGTCCATCGGCAGGGCCCGCCGTCGGCGACCGCGCAGCAGATCGAGGCAGACGTTGGTGGCGATCCGGTAGAGCCAGGTGCGCGGGCTGGACCGGCCGTCGAAGCCGTCCCACCCGCGCCAGGCCCGCAGCAGCGTCTCCTGCACGGCGTCCTCGGCGTCGTACAGCGAGCCGAGCATCCGGTAGCAGTAGCCGGTCAGCTCGACCCGGAACTCCTCCAGCCGGCCGTCCGCGTTCGGCGCCGTCACCGGCGCGGTCGCTGCGCTCATGACGCCGACCGTAGGCGACCCCTGCGACATCGGCACGCGTGACGGCCCGGACGCGCCGCCCCACCCCGGCCGGATCGCGCGTCAGTCGCCGGGCTGGTCGTCCGCCGGCACCTTCTCGGCCGGGACGGCCACGTGCAGGCGCACCTGCGGCACCAACATGTCGTCGACGTCCAGCGCGCGGGCCGCGCCGTCGGGCTCCCAGCCGGTGCTGGTGAGGAACTTGCGGGTCGCCTCGTCGCCCTCGAACGCCCAGGCCACCGCCCGGCTCAGCCCGTCCTCCCGCCACAGGTCGACGGCGGCGGCGAGCAGCCGGCTGCCGTGCCCACGCCGACCCCAGCGCGGCTCGACCAGCAGGTCGGTCACCGCGGCCACGTCCGGGCCGAGCGCCTCGGCCGGCTCGCCCGGAGCGAGGGCCTCGGCGTCGGCCGGGCCGGAGGCGGCGAACCCCACCAGATACGATTGCTCGGCCTGTTCGACGGCGACCAGCACCCGGTGCGCGCCCGAGGGCGGCTCCTGCACCGCGGCGCTCCACCGCCGGGCGAGGAACGCCTCGTCCAGGTTGTCGAGCACGTGCCGAGGCAGGATCCGGCGGTACGCGACCCGCCAGGTCGCGAGCTGAATGCGTGCGATCTCGCCGGCGTCCTCGGGACGCGCCGGGCGGACGTACCCGAGAGCCATGGGACGGAAGCCTACGCAGGGCCAGGGAGGCGACGGTGGCGCAGGGTGCCAACAGGACGGCCGCGCAGGTCGTCGGGGTGGTGGCGCTCGCCGCGGCGGTCACCGCGTTCCTCGCGGTCGCGGCCGTCCGGCACGGCTTCTTCGACCTGAAGGTCTACTACGGCGCGTTGACCTGGTGGGTGCACGACGGCGGCGAGATCTACGACTATCTCAAGCCGGGCACCCAGTACGGCTTCACCTATCCGCCGTTCGCCGCGCTGGTCATGCTGCCGATGGCGTACCTGCCGTGGACGGCCGCGATCGTGGTGAGCGTCCTCGCCAGCGTGGTCACCACCACGGTGCTGATCTGGTGGCTGGTCGACCCGATCGCCCGTCGGGCCGGCTGGACCCGGTGGTTCGCCCTCGCTGTGGCGCTCTGCCTGGCCGCCGCGTTCGAGCCGATGCGGGAGACGGTCAACTTCGGCCAGGTCAACACGTTGCTGCTCTTCCTGGTCGCCGTGGACCTGCTGCGGCTGCTGCCCTCCGGCAACCGGTGGGCCGGGGTGGGCATCGGGTTGGCGACCGCGATCAAGCTGACCCCGGGCATCTTCATCGTCTACCTGCTGGTGACGGGGCGATGGCGGGCGGCGCTCACCGCCAGCGGCGCCGCCGCCGGGGTGTCGCTGCTGGCCGGCGCGCTCTTTCCGGACGCCTCCCGCGAGTTCTGGACCGAGGCGCTGTGGAACACCGGTCGGGTGGGCGAGTTGGCGTTCGTCTCCAACCAGTCGCTGCGCGGGGTGGTGGCCCGGCTCGACCCGGAGCACCCGAGCACCCTGCTCTGGCTGCTGCTGGTGCTCGGCACCCTGGCGCTCTGGGCCTGGCGGTCCCGGGCGGCCGTCGCGGTGGGCGACGAGGCGACCGGCCTGGCGCTGACCGGTGCGGTGATGTGTCTGGTCAGCCCGGTCACCTGGGTGCATCACCTGGTCTGGCTGCTGCCCGCGCTGATCCTGCTGGTCGACAACGCGATGGCCGCGCCGTCCGGTAACCGGCGGTGGGTCCTGCTGGCCGCGGCGACCGTCGGGTACGTGTTGCTGATCAGCCGGACCGTCTGGTTCTGGGAGAAGGACTTCACCGGCGTCGACGGCTTCGTGGGGAGCAACGCCTACGTCTGGATCAGCCTGGCGCTGCTGGCCTTCCTGCCGATCCGCCGGTGGCTGACGCCGAGCGGGTCAGTCGTCGAGGCTCCCGGTGTACCGCAGCTCGACCAGTCCGACCGGCGGGCACCCACCGGCGAGCGGCACCTGGTAGGTCGACCGTTCACCGTCCGGTGACAACCCGGCCCGCTCGTAGAACCGGCGGGCCCGCCGGTTCTCCGCCAGCACCCACAGCCGGTAGCCGGTCCAGCCCCGCTCGATGAGCCCGGCCCGGGCGGCGGCCAGCAGCGCGGCGGCGGTGCCGTCGCCCCAGCACCCCGGCTCCACGTAGAGCGCCAGCACCTCGCCGACCGCCGGGTCCAGGTCGTCGCGGTCCTGGTTGCGGCGGTACGGCCCGAAGGTGGTGAAGCCGACCACCAGCCCGTCCACCTCGCCGAGCAGGGTGGTGAACGGATGCTCGGGGTCGGCGGTGCCGACGTCGCGGCGGCGCTGCGCCCAGGCCAGCACGTTGAGCCGTCCGAGCACCTCGTCCGGCATGATGCCCGCGTAGCCCGACTGCCAGCCGTGCACGTGCACCCGGGCGACCGCCTCGGCGTCGTCCGGCTCCTCCCGGCGGATGGTCAGCATTGCACCGTTCTATGCCCCGGTGACGGTCCGAGTCCAGCTTCCCGCACCGGCGTCGTACCGATGATTTAAGGTCGCCGACGATGGCCGCACCGGAATCACTCTCGCTCGCCCAGGCCCGGCGGGTGGCGCTCGCCGCCCAGGGCTTCGCCGACCCGGCGCCGACCGGGCTGCCCACCCGTCGACACCTGCGCCGGGTGCTCGACCGGGTCGGGCTGATCCAGATGGATTCGGTCAACGTGCTGCAACGCGCGCACTACCTGCCGCTCTACAGCCGGCTCGGGCCGTACCCGACCACGCTGCTCGACCAGGCCGCCTACCGCCGCCCACGGGAGCTGTTCGAATACTGGGGGCACGAGGCGTCGCTGGTCCCGGTCGGGCTGCACCCGATGCTGCGCTGGCGGATGGCCCGCGCGCACAGCGAGTCCTGGGGTGGCATGCGACGGATCGCGCAGGAGCAGCCGGAGCTGGTCGCCTGGGTGCGCGACGAGGTGGCCGCTCGTGGTCCGTTGACCGCCGCCGAGATCGAGCACGACGCGCCTCGGGAGACCGGCAACTGGGGGTGGAACTGGTCGGCGGTGAAGCGCGCGTTGGAATACCTGTTCTGGGCCGGCGAGGTGGCCGCCGCGGAACGCACCACCTCCTTCGCCCGCCGCTACGACCTGCCCGAGCGGGTGCTGCCCGCCGCCGTGCTGGCGGCGCCGACCCCGACCGACGCCGAGGCGTACCGCACCCTGGTGGCTCTCGCCGCGCGGTCGCTCGGCGTGGCCGCCGAGCCGGAGCTGCGCGACTACTTCCGGCTGCCGCTGGCCGGTGCCCGCCAGGCCGTCGCGGAGCTGGCCGAGGCCGGTGAGCTGGTGCCGGTCACCGTGCCGGGCTGGCGCCAGCCGGCCTGGCTGCACGCGAGCGCCCGGCTGCCGCGCTGGGTCCGGGGCAACACGCTGGTCAGCCCGTTCGACCCGCTGATCTGGGAACGTGGCCGCACCGAGCGGCTCTTCGACCTGACCTACCGGATCGAGATCTACGTCCCGGCGCCGCAGAGGGTGTACGGCTACTACGTGCTGCCCTTCCTCCAGGGCGACCGGTTCACCGCCCGGGTCGACCTGAAGGCCGACCGCAGGGCCGGGGTGCTGCTGGTGCCGGCCGCGTGGGTCGAGCCGGGCGCCGACCCGGGGGAGACCGCGGTGGCGCTCGCCGCCGAGCTGTACCGGCTCGCCGGCTGGCTCGGGCTGGACGCGGTGGCGCCGCCCGCGGCCGGCGACCTGGCCGGTCCGCTCACCGCCGCGTTGGCCGGCGTGTCCGGTGTACCGTGAGCGCGTGACGAGCGCTCCCGGACCGGCCGACCAGCCGCAGCCCGCGCCCGGTGCGGTCGACCCGTGGCCGGACGCCCATCCGGTCGCGTCGACCCCGACGGTCACCGCCGACCCGGCGGCCGGTGCTGCCGGCACCGGTCCGGAGGGCTGGCCGACGAGCCCGCCGGGCGGCTACCCGGTCCCCGAACCGGACCGGCTCACCCGCTTCGTGCTGCGGCTCTACGAGCGTTCGCCACGGTGGGCGGTGCCGCTGGCCGCGGTCGGCTGCGTCGCCGCCGGCATGGGTTACACGCTGCTCAGCGACCCGACCCACGCCGCTCCGGACGCCACTCCGACCTGCCTGCTCAAGCTGACCACCGGGCTCGACTGTCCAGGCTGCGGCGGCACCCGCGCGCTCTGGTACGTGCTGCACGCCGACCTGCCCGCCGCCGCCCGGCACCACTTCCTGTTCGTCTTCGCGCTGCCGTTCCTGGCGTACCTCTTCGTGGCCTGGGCGGGCAACCAGGCGTTCGGCTGGCGGCTGCCCGAGCTGCGGATCAGCTCCAAGGTCATCGGCGGCTTCCTGGCGGCGTGGCTCGCCTTCTCGGTGCTGCGCAACCTGCCCTGGGCGCCGTTCACCTCGCTCTACGTCTGACCCTCCGCCCGTCCGCCGGCCCCTGGGACGATTCGCGGACGCCGCCCACACCCAGAGGTGTCGTCGGCTCCGACGCTGCCTGAGTGATCGACATTGCAAGGGGCGCGCCTGAGTTGGGCCGGAAGGGGCTGCGCCACTACAGTCCCAGGCATGCCGGAGATGGTGCAGCCCCAGGTCAAGTTGATCGCGTGGACCCAGTTCGCGGCCCCGGACGACGTGCCGTGGTCGACCGACGCGGACGGTGGCCAGGCACTCGCCGAGTTCGCCGGCCGGGCCTGCTACCAGTCGTGGAAGAAGCCGAACCCGGCGACCGCCACCAACGCCGGCTACCTGGCGCACATCCTCGAGGTCGGGCACCTCTCGGTGCTGGAGCACGGCTCGGTCACCTTCTACTTCACCGGGGTGTCCCGCTCCTTCACCCATGAGCTGATCCGGCACCGGCACTTCTCGTACTCGCAGCTCTCCCAGCGGTACGTCCCGGAGCGGGACGCGGCCATGGTCGAACCGACGGTGATCGCCGACGACCCGGAGCTGCACAAGCGCTTCGTGGAGGCCGCCGAGGCGAGCGTGCGCGCGTACAACGAGCTGCTGGAGGGGCTGGAGCAGCGCTTCTCCGACGAGCCGAACCCGACGCTGCGCCGCAAGCAGGCCCGGCAGGCGGCCCGCGCGGTGCTGCCCAACGCCACCGAGACCCGGATCGTGGTCACCGGCAACTACCGGGCGTGGCGGCACTTCATCGCGATGCGGGCCACCGAACAGGCCGACGTCGAGATCCGTGAGCTGGCCGTGGAGTGCCTGCGCCAGTTGCAGGGGGTCGCCCCGAACGTGTTCGCCGACTTCGTGATCTCCACCCTGCCGGACGGCACCGAGGTGGCGGCCAGCCCGCACGAGGCGTCCTGAGGCCTTCCCCGGCGGGCCCCGGCTGGTCGTCCGCTAGGTTGGGGGGTATGACGCACGACCACCCTGACGCCGCCACCCGACCGGTGTCCCGCCCCTTCGGGCGGCTGCTCACGGCCATGGTGAGCCCGTTCACTCCCGACGGCTCGCTCGACCTCGACGGCGCCGCCCGCCTGGCGAGCCACCTGGTCGACGAGCAGGGCAACGACGCGCTGGTGGTCAACGGCACCACCGGTGAGTCGCCGACGACCACCGACGCGGAGAAGGAGCGCCTGATCCGGGCCGTGGCGGAGGCCGTCGGTGACCGCGCCAAGGTGGTCGCCGGGGTCGGCACCAACGACACCCGGCACACCATCGAGCTGGCCGCCGCCGCCGAGAAGGCGGGTGCGCACGGCCTGCTGGTGGTCACCCCGTACTACAACAAGCCGCCGCAGAGCGGTCTGCTGCGGCACTTCACGGCGGTGGCCGACGCGACCGGCCTGCCGGTGATGCTGTACGACATCCCGCACCGCTCCGGCGTGCCGATCGAGACCGAGACGCTGGTCCGGCTCGCCGAGCACGGCCGGATCGTCGCGGTCAAGGACGCCAAGGGTGACCTGACCGCCACCAGCTGGGTGACCAGCCGGACGGGCCTCGCCTTCTACAGCGGCGAGGACGCGCTCACCCTGCCGGCGCTGGCCGTCGGCAGCGTTGGCCTGGTCGGCACCTCCACGCACTTCACCGGGGCGCTGACCGCACAGATGATCGAGGCGTACGACGCGGGGGACATGCCGGCCGCGCTGGCCCTGCACCGGCGGCTGCTGCCGCTGTTCACCGGCATCTTCCGCACCCAGGGCACCATCCTGGTGAAGGCGGGCCTGGCCTCGCTCGGCCTGCCGGCCGGCCCGGTGCGACCCCCGCTGGTGGACGCCACCGACGACGAGATCGCCCAGCTGCGCGCGGACTTCGCGGCAGCGGGCCTGGAGCTGCCCGAATGACCGAACGACACGATGGGCGCCGAGTGATGGCGTCGCAGAATGAGGTGAACGCGTGACCGAGGCGCACATCGAGGCGGAACTGCCCCCGCCGCTGCCGGAAGGTGGCCTGCGGATCATCCCGCTCGGCGGGCTCGGCGCCATCGGTCGGAACATGACCGTCTTCGAATACGACGGCAAGTTGCTGATCGTCGACTGCGGGGTGCTCTTCCCCGACGTCGAGCAGCCGGGCGTGGACCTGATCCTGCCCGACTTCGGCCCGATCCTGGACCGACTGGCCGACGTCCAGGCGATCGTGCTGACCCACGGCCACGAGGACCACATCGGCGCGGTGCCCTACCTGCTCGCCCACAAGCCGGACATCCCGCTGGTCGGTTCGCAGTTCACCCTCGCCCTGGTCGAGGCGAAGCTGGCCGAGCGGCGGATTCAGCCGTACACGCTGACCGTGCGGGAGGGCGGCCGGGAGCGACTCGGCCCGTTCGAGTGCGAGTTCTTCGCGGTCAACCACTCCATCCCGGACGCCCTGGCCGTGGCCATCCGCACCCCGGCCGGCCTGGTGCTGCACACCGGCGACTTCAAGATGGACCAGCTCCCGCTGGACGGCCGGATCACCGACCTGGCCGGTTTCGCCCGGCTCGGCGCCGAGGGCGTCGACCTGCTGCTGTCCGACTCCACCAACGCGGAGATCCCCGGCTTCGTCACCCCGGAGCGGGAGATCGGGCCGGTGCTCGACTCGATCTTCGCGAAGGCGAAGGGCCGGATCATCGTGGCCTCGTTCGCCTCGCACGTGCACCGGGTGCAGCAGGTCTTCGACTCCGCCGCGGAGCACGGCCGCAAGGTGGCGCTGATCGGCCGGTCGATGGTCCGCAACATGGGCATCGCGCGGGACCTCGGCCTGCTCAACATCCCGGCCGGCCTGGTCATCGGGATCGAAGAGGCGACCACGCTGCCGCCCGAGCAGATCGTGCTGATGTCCACCGGGTCGCAGGGCGAGCCGATGAGCGCGCTGGGCCGGATGGCCAGCGGCGACCACCGGCACATCACCATCGCCCCCGGCGACACCGTCGTGCTGGCCTCCTCGCTGGTGCCGGGCAACGAGACCTCGGTCTACCGGGTGATCAACCGGTTGGCCCGCGCCGGCGCGGTGGTCGTGCACAAGGACGTGGCCAAGGTGCACGTCTCCGGGCACGCCCCGGCCGGTGAGCTGCTCTACCTGCTCAACGTGGTCCGACCCAGCAACCTGATGCCGGTGCACGGCGAGTGGCGCCACCTGCGTGCGCACGCCCGCCTCGGCGTCGAGTCCGGGGTGGCCGCCGACCGGGTGGTGCTCTGCGAGGACGGCGACGTGGTCGACCTCGTCGAGGGCCGGGCCAGCCTGGTGGGCCACGTGAAGAGCCGGTACGTCTACGTCGACGGCCTCGCGGTCGGCGACGTCAGCGAGTCCCTGCTGACCGAGCGGCGGATCCTCGGCGACGGCGGCTTCATCGCCACCACAGTGGTCGTCGACTCGGTCACCGGCAAGGTGGTCGCCGGCCCGACCCTGTCCGCGAAGGGTTTCTCCGAGGACCCGGAGGCCTTCAACCCGGTGATCCCGCTGGTCACCGAGGCGCTGAACCGGGCGGCCGCGGACGGCATCACCGACCCGCACCAGCTCCAGCAGATCGTCCGGCGGACCGTGGGGCGGTGGGTGAACGACGCGTACCGGCGTCGGCCGATGATCGTGCCCACCGTCGTCGAGGTCTGACACCGCGCGTCGCGACGCCCGCCCGCACCTCGTGTGCCGGCGGGCGTCGCTTTCGGTCAGGGGAGCGCGGCCACAGCCTCGGCGTACGCGACGCCGGTGGCGATGGCGGCGTCCACCAGCACCAGTAACTGCGCCGGGGCCACCCCGTGCGCCAGGTCGGTGGCCACGTCGCCGGCCAGCACCAGCTCCTCGCCGAGATCGTGCGCGTACGCCTTGGGCAGCAGCCGGTCATGGTTCCACGCGTTGCAGAAGGCGTACGCCTCCGCCCGCCGCGCCACCGGCAGCCGGCGGACGGCCATCGCCCGGGTGTGCAGCACCTCGCCCCGCTCGCCGGCCCGACGAAACTGGATCACCGCGGCACCCCATCGGCCGACCACCGTGCCGCCCTCGTCCACCAGGTACCGGTCGCCGCGCCGGTCCAACGCCGCCGTGATCACGTCGAGGGTCAGCGCCACCAGCTCACCCTCGACCGGCCCGTCACCGTTCGGTTCGTCCCCGGTCACGGTGGCGTCGCCGGACTCCTCACCGGACTCCTCAACGGGCTCGTCGGCGGGCAGCGGCACCGGTTTCGCGACCGGGCGCTCGGCCAGCCAGGCGGCGATCCGGCCGGAGTGGTGGCCGGTGCCGTTGCGGGCGTCGAAGCTGCCGGCCAGTTCGCCGGCGACCCCGACCAGCAGCGCGCCGAGCGTGGCCACGTCCGGCTCGGTGGCCGGCCGGTCGCCGTACGCGGGGCGGCGCACCGACCGCCCGCCCAGGCCGGCCTCGACAGCCAGCCCGCAGACCAGCGCCCCGGCGGCGGCGAACTCCATCGCGGCGAGGTCGTCGGTGGGACGGTCCAACCGGGGCAGCTGCTCGGCGAGAATCTCCAGCCCGCGTTCCGGTTGCCCGCCCAGCGCGCAGAACCGCAGGTGCGCCGCGAGGTGCGGAAAGGCCGCACGTTCGTGCCGGTGCCGCCGGTACGCCCGCACGTGCGCCGCCGCCGCCCGCTCCGGCTCGCCGGCACGGAGGGCGGGCAGCAGCTCCGCGACCAGCGCCCGCTCGGGCTGGTCGGTGCAGTCCTCCGGCTCGCCGGCGCCCTCCCGCAGCTCGGCGAGCGCGGCTGGCCCCTCGCCCCAGCCGGCGAGCAGCTCCGCGCGTCGGGCCGGGGCGCAGCCCGGGCAACCGCCGGTCGGCCCGGGACGCTTCCCCGCCCACCGCTGGTACCAGTGGCGGGCGGTGGGCTCGTCGCCGAGGTGGTCGGCGATCCGGCAGCGCAGCTCCGCGACGGTCGGGGCGTCGGGCCCGTCCGCGTCGACCCGGCGGGCCAGGTCGTCCAGGAGGGAACGGGTCTGGTCCAACCCGACCCGGGGGGTGCCGAGCAGCGCCTCCACGGCGTACCGCTGGTAGCGCAGCAGTAGACCGGCTTCGGCGTCGCTGAGCAGCTCGGGCCACCGGTCGGCGGCGGCCCGGGAGCGCCGTACCGGCTCGACCAGCCGCCACCGCTCCCCGTGCAGCAGGTACGCCTCGATCAGCGCGAAGCGGGCCTCCACCGCCGTCCGCGCGTCCCCGGCCGCGTCCGCCCGCTCGGCAAGCCGTTCCAGGGCCAGCAGCCGGCCCGGCCCGTCGGGCAGGTCCCGGGCGTCGGTGAGAGCGGTCACCAGCGCCGGAACGCGACGGACGGCGACCCGGTCGGCGGGCCCGGCGCCCGGAGCGCCGGGATCGTCGGTCCGGCTGCTCGTGGACTCCTCCCGGCCGGTCATGCCGGCACCGCTCCGGGCAACCGGCCGACCGCCACGGCGAGCTGGCAGCCGGCCGAGATGCCACAGTCGAGCAATTGGTCCAGCTGGTGCGGGGTCACCCCGCGCTCCAGATCGGTGATCACCTCACCGCAGACGCGGGCCCGGCCGTCGTCGTCGACGTGCACGAACGCCTTCGGCCAGAGCCGGTCGTGGTTCCACGAGTTGCAGAAGGCGTACAGCGCGGGCACCTGCTCGATGGGGAAGGTCGGCGCGACCAGCGTGCGGACCTGGAGCAGCTCGCCGTCCCCGCCGAGGCGCAGGAACCAGATCAGGTTGTCGTCGAAGCGGCCCACCAGGTCGCCGTTGACAGCTCGACCCACCGACCGGCCGCGTGCGGCGAGCACCGCCGCGACCAGTTCGCCGGTCAGCGGACGCAACGCGTCGGGGTGCCCGGCCAGCGGATCGTCCGGACCGTCCTCGAATCCCGGCGACGCCATCGGGCATCCCTTCTGAGGCGGATATCACGGCCGGCGGCGCGGTCCGTGCTGCGACGCGCGGACACGACCCGGAAAAGCGGCGATCTGCCGGGTCCCGCCGTTACCGTGACTCTATGGCGGGCCGTACCTCTCAGGCGAGCCGGCGACGCGGCGCGTCGCCGCGCGGTGGCACCAACAGTCGTGCCCGTCAACCGGCGAAGAAGACCCGGGCGCCGGTTCGGCGCCGCACGGCGGCCGCCCGGCCGGGCCCGGCCGTCTACGTGGGCCGCGCGGTCGGTGCACTGTGGATGGGGTTGGCGCACGGGATGGGCTGGGCGGTGCGGGCCGCCGGCCGGCAGGCCGCCTCCGCCCGCGACCTCGACCCCGAACACCGCCGCGACGGCGCCGGGCTGCTGCTGTTCGGCCTCGCCCTGCTCAGCGCCGTCGCGCTCTGGCTCTCCGGGGCGGGCCCGGTCGGCGCGCGGCTGGCCGACACCGTGCGACTCTTCCTGGGCGCGATCTCCGTGGTCGTGCCGGTGCTGCTGATGATCGGGGCCTGGCGGTTGATGCGCCAGCCGGCCGATCCGGCGCACCGGGGCCGGGGGCTGATCGGCTGGGGCTCACTGCTCGTGTCGACCGCCGCGCTGCTCCAGATCGGTCAGGACCCGGTCGACCCGGTGCAGCGAGACTTCGCCGGCGGCCTGGTCGGCGCCGGTGTCGGCGGCCTGCTGGAGCGCGCGGTCACCGCGTGGGTCGCGGTGCCGCTGCTGATCCTGCTGCTCCTCTTCGGCCTGCTCGTGGTCACCGCGACGCCGATCAACAAGATCCCCGAGCGGTTGGGCCTGCTCGCCGGCGGCCTGGCGACCTCGCCGGACGCCACCGAGGAGGAGACGGACGAGACGGTCCTCCGGCCGGCGCGCAAGCGGCCGGCGAAGCGGATGCCGCCGCCGGTGGACCCGGACGACTTCGACGACCTGGACGGCGCCGACCTCCAGGAGACGATGGTGCTCCCGCGCAAGGCGCCGCCGAAGGTGCCGGCCAGCCGCAAGCCGGCCGAGCCGCCGGAGCACTCGCCCGCGCCGACCCGGGCCGAGCAGCTCGCGTTGACCGGGCTGGCCGGCGACTACACCCTGCCGCCGGCCAACATGCTCAGCGCCGGCGCCGCCGCGAAGACCCGCAGCAAGGCCAACGACGAGGTGATCGCCGCGCTGACCGGGGTGTTCGACCAGTTCGACGTGGACGCCGCGGTCACCGGGTTCACCCGGGGTCCGACGGTCACCCGGTACGAAGTGGAGCTGGGGCACGGCGTCAAGGTCGAACGGATCACCCAGCTCTCCCGCAACATCGCGTACGCGGTGAAGTCGCCGGACGTGCGGATCCTCAGCCCGATCCCGGGCAAGAGCGCGGTCGGCGTGGAGATCCCCAACGCCGACCCGGAGAACGTGGCACTCGGCGACGTGCTGCGTTCGCGGGCGGCGACCAGCGACCACCACCCGATGGTGGTGGCGCTCGGCAAGGACATCGAGGGCGGCTACGTGGTGGCCAACCTCGCGAAGATGCCGCACATCCTCATCGCCGGCGCGACCGGCGCCGGCAAGTCGTCGTGCCTCAACACCCTGCTGGTGTCCATCCTCACCCGGGCCACCCCGGACGAGGTGCGGCTGCTGCTGATCGACCCGAAGCGGGTCGAGATGACCGGCTACGAGGGCATCCCGCACCTGGTCACGCCCATCGTGACCAACGCGAAGAAGGCGGCCGACTCGCTGGACTGGGTCGTCCGTGAGATGGACATGCGCTACGACGACCTCGCCGCCAACGGGGTCCGGCACATCGACGACTTCAACCGCAAGGTCCGCAACGGCGAGATCAAGGCGCCGCCCGGCAGCGAACGGGAGATGCGCCCGTACCCGTACCTGCTGGTGATCGTGGACGAGCTGGCCGACCTGATGATGGTCGCGCCGCGCGACGTGGAGGACTCGGTCGTCCGGATCACCCAGCTGGCCCGGGCGGCGGGCATCCACCTGGTGCTGGCCACCCAGCGCCCCTCGGTCGACGTGGTGACCGGCCTGATCAAGGCGAACGTGCCGTCCCGGCTGGCGTTCGCCACCTCCTCGCTGGCCGACTCGCGGGTCATCCTCGACCAGCCGGGCGCGGAGAAGCTGCTCGGCCGCGGTGACGGGCTCTTCCTGCCGATGGGCGCCTCCAAGCCGGTCCGGATCCAGGGCGCCTGGGTCACCGAGCGCGAGATCGCCGACGTGGTGAAGTTCTGCAAGGACCAGCGCGAGCCGGAGTTCCGCAAGGACGTGCTGACCCCCGCACAGGACACCAAGAAGAAGATCGACGAGGACATCGGCGACGACCTCGACCTGCTGACGCAGGCGGTCGAGCTGGTGGTCACCTCGCAGTTCGGCTCCACCTCGATGCTCCAGCGCAAGCTGCGGGTCGGCTTCGCCAAGGCGGGCCGGCTGATGGACCTGATGGAGACCCGCGGCGTGGTCGGGCCCTCGGAGGGTTCCAAGGCCCGCGACGTGCTGATCAAGCCGGACGAGCTGGAGGAGGTCCTCGCCGGCCTGCGCGGCGACGGGGACTGACCGGGCAACGCGACGGGCCCGCCGGTGTCCGGCGGGCCCGTCGCGGAAGAAGTAGCGCACCGACGATGCCGGCGATCACGCCGAGCACGCCGAAGATCAGTGGAAGATCTTCAGGCCGACGACTCCGGCCACCACCAGCACCAGGCACAGGATCCGGGGCAGGCTCGCCGACTCGCCGAGCGCCAGCATTCCGACCAGGGCGGTGCCGACCGCGCCGATGCCGACCCAGACGGCGTACCCGGTGCCGACCGGGATGTCCCGCAGCGCGTACGCCAGCCCGCCCATGCTGAGCACCAGGGTCACCGCGAACACCAGCGTCGGGATCAGCCGGCTGAAGCCGGCGCTGCGGTCCAGGGCGATGGCCCAGGCCGCCTCCAGCAGTCCCGAGATCACCAGTACCAGCCAGGCCATCGTTCACCTCACGGAAAGCGCCCGGCTCTCGCGCCGGGACGAGTGGAAACTGCACGTCACGCGGGGCGTCTTGGCCTGACCGGGTACGCCCACCACTCGTCCGGAGCGGCCGCGGGCGAACCGGGCCACCGGCATCGACGCTAGCACCGCCTCCGGCCGGTGACGGTACGGTCCGGCGGAGCGGTCCGCCGACGACGCGGTGACCCCCACCACCTCGCGTTGACCTGCACCTCACTTCAACTTGCAGTATGGCCGTCATGACCCTGCTCTACGCCGACCCCGAGGTCGCCGCCGTGCTGGACGCCGCCACCACGGTCGACGCCATGCGCGGCGCCCTGCTGGCCGCGTACGAGGGGCGGCTGGTCGCCCCGCCCCGGGCCGCCGCCCCGCTCGGCGGTGGGCGGATGGTGCTCACCGCCGGGCACCTGGTCGGCGAGTGGTACGGCTTCCGCTCCTACGACACCTTCGGCCATCCGCAGGGCGAACAGCTGGTGGTGCTGCACGACGCCCGCACGGGCGCGATCCGGGCGGTCGCGGTGGGCGAGGAGCTGGGCTCCCGGCGTACCGGAGGGCTGGGTGGTGTGGCGATCGACGCGCTGGCCCGACCGGACGCGGCCACCCTCGGCGTGATCGGCTCCGGCCGGCAGGCGTGGACCCAGGTCTGGGCCGCTGCCGCCGTCCGCCCACTGCGTGAGGTGGTGGTGCACAGCCGCTCCTCCGCTCGGCGGGACGCCTTCGCCGCCCGGGTCCGCGCCGAGCTGGGTGTGCCGGCCCGCGCGGTGGCCGACCCCGGTGCGGCAGTGACCGGGCGGGACATGGTGGTGCTCGCCACCACCAGCCCGACCCCGGTGCTGCGAGCCGCCGACCTCAGCCCCGGCACGCACGTCAATGCGGTCGGCTTCAAGCAGCGCGATCGCAGCGAGTTCGGCGCCGACCTGCTCGACGCCGCCGACCTGCTGGTCACCGACTCGCCGGCCCAGGCGGCGGACTACCAGCCGCCGATGCTCGCCGCCACGCCCCCGTACGCCGGGCGGCTGCGCGACCTGGGTGGCATCCTGGCCGGCGCCGTCCCCGGCCGGACCACCGCGGACCAGCTCTCCGTCTTCTGCTCCACCGGCCTGGCCGGCACGGAGGTCTTCCTGCTCGACGCGCTGACCCGCGTGGGCGCAGTCGCACGCTGGCCGGCTGCCGGCTGAGCTGAGCGAAGTGGCCCGCAGCGGTGCGCCCGTGGTGCCAGCGGCCCGCGTGCGTGGGCTCCCCCGGCCGGCCCGGTACCCTCGGATGGTGTCTCCCACCTCCCCTTCAGCTGCCGAGGGCCGTCGCGTAGCCCTGCTCACCCTGGGCTGTGCCCGCAACGAGGTCGACTCGGAGGAGCTGGCCGCCCGCCTGCACGCCGACGGCTGGCAGGTGACCACGGACGGTGAGGGCGCCGACGTGGTGGTCGTGAACACCTGCGGCTTCGTGGAGAAGGCCAAGCAGGACTCGATCCAGACCCTGCTCGCCGCCGCCGGTGCCGGCGCCAAGGTGGTCGCCGCCGGCTGCATGGCCGAGCGGTACGGCCGGGAGCTGGCCGACAGCCTGCCCGAGGCGCAGGCGGTGCTGAGCTTCGACGACTACCCGGACATCGCCGCCCGACTGAACGCGGTCGTCGCCGGCGAGCAGGTCACCGCGCACACTCCCCGGGACCGGCGGGAGCTGCTGCCGCTGACCCCGGTGCAGCGGCGCGACGCCGCGGTGTCGCTGCCCGGGCACGGCACCCCGACCCGCGCGGCCGTCGACACCGACGAGCACACCCCGGCGCACCTGCGTCAGGTGCTGCGCCGCCGGCTGGACACCGGCCCGGTCGCCTCGCTGAAGCTGGCCAGCGGCTGCGACCGTCGCTGCGCGTTCTGTGCCATTCCGGCCTTCCGCGGGGCGTTCGTCTCGCGTACCCCGGACGAGCTGCTCGCCGAGGCGGAGTGGCTGGCCAAGTCCGGCGTCCGGGAGCTGGTGCTGGTCAGCGAGAACTCCACCTCCTACGGCAAGGATCTGGGCGATCCCCGGGCGCTGGAGAAGCTGCTCCCGCAGTTCGCCGCGGTGTCCGGCATCGTCCGGGTCCGGGTGAGCTACCTCCAGCCGGCCGAGACCCGGCCCGGGCTGGTCGAGGCGATCGCCGGCACGCCGGGCGTTGCCCCGTACTTCGACCTGTCGTTCCAGCACTCCAGCGAGCCGGTGCTGCGCCGGATGCGCCGGTTCGGCTCCACCGACCGGTTCCTGGAGCTGCTGGCCAGCGCCCGGGCGTTGGCCCCGGAGGCGGGCGCCCGGAGCAACTTCATCGTCGGCTTCCCCGGCGAGACCCGCGCCGACGTCGACGAGCTGGTCCGCTTCCTGACCGAGGCCCGGCTCGACGCGATCGGCATGTTCGACTACAGCGACGAGGACGGCACCGAGGCCGCCGGGCTGACCGGCAAGGTCTCCGCCGCGACGATCAAGCGGCGCTACGACCGACTCAGCGCGCTCGCCGACGAGCTGTGCTCGCAGCGGGCCGAGGATCGGCTCGGCTCGACCGTCGAGGTGCTGGTCGACTCGATCGCCGATGGTGTCGTGGAGGGCCGGGCGGCGCACCAGGCGCCGGAGGTGGACGGCTCGACGACTCTGGTCGCCCCGGTCGAGGGCGGGGTCGACCTGGCCGCGCTGCGCCCGGGTGACCTGGTGCGGGCCAGGGTGACCGGCACCGAAGGGGTGGACCTGCTCGCCGTGCCGGATGAGATGATCTCGGCGGCGCCCGGCGCGGCACGGTGACGGCGGGCCCGAACGGAGCGGGGGAGCCAGGTGGTGCGGTATCGGGAACGCCCCGGCTGCCCGAGTGGGGCGAGGCGGTGACCGGGGCGACGGAGTCGACGCCGCCCCGGGTGGTTCCCGGGGTGCCGGTGCTCAACGCGGCCAACGCGCTGACCGCGTTGCGGCTGGTGCTGGTGCCGGTATTCGCCGCCTCGGTGATCATGTCCGCGATGAGCCACGCCGGCTGGCGGATGGCCGCGTGCCTGATCTTCGCGGTGGCCTCCGCGACCGACCTGGTGGACGGTTGGATCGCCCGCCGGTTCGGGCTGGTCACCTCGGTCGGCAAGGTGGCCGACCCGATCGCCGACAAGGCGCTCACCGGCGCCGCCCTGGTGCTGCTCTCCTGGTACGACCGGCTGCCCTGGTGGGTGACCGCGCTGATCCTCGTCCGTGAGCTGGGCATCACCGGGCTGCGGTTCTGGGTGATCCGGCACGGCGTTATCGCGGCCAGCCGCGGCGGCAAGATCAAGACTGCGCTCCAGATCCTGGCCATCGCCTGGTACCTGTGGCCGATGCCGGCCGCTCTCGCCGCCGTGGGTCCCTGGATCATGGCCGCCGCCGTCCTGGTCACCGTCGCCACCGGCTTCGATTACATAGCCCAGGCCCTCCGCCTCCGCCGCCCCCGCTGACCCCACCCCCCGCGCTGCCCTGTCGATTCTGAAGTCAGCGCCGTCCGGCGCGGCGTGTCGGGGCAACAACTTCATGATCGACGGGACCGGTCGGGGAGGGTTGGGTAGGGACGGGTGGGGAAGGACGGGTGTATGGAGCGGGACGAGGGTCGGGAACGGCCGGTGGGCAGCCCGGAGGTCGGTAGTCCGGCCGCGGGCGTGGTGCACAGCCTGTCGCAGAGGCACGAGACGCTGGCCACGGTCGAGTCGCTCACCGGTGGGCTGCTCGCCGCCTCGATCGTGGAGATCGCCGGAGTGAGCGGGGTCTACCGGGGTGGGCTGGTGGTCTACGCCACCGAGCTGAAGGCCGAGCTGGCCGGCGTACCGGCTGAGCTGCTGGACGAGCGGGGGCCCGTGGACCCGGACGTGGCGGCGGCGCTCGCCGAGGGTGGCCGGCAGCGCTGCGGCGCGGACTGGGGGCTCGCCACCACCGGGGTCGCCGGTCCCGAGCCGCAGGACGGCAAGCCGGTCGGTCTGGTCTACGTCGCGGTCGCCGGCCCGGACGGCGGTGAGGTGCGCCAGCTCGACCTGGACGGCGGCCGGGACCACGTCCGCTCGACGGCGGTGACCGAGGCGTTGCGGCTGCTCGCCGAGCGGATCCACGACGCAGATGCCGCGGACGCGGACGCCGCGGACGCGCCGGGTGCCGGCAGCGTCGCCGAGGCGGGAACGGCCGGGGCGGGGCGACGGTGAGCCGTCCCGGGCGAACCGACGGGCGGGGCGGGATGTCGCCCGGGCCCACACCGGGTACGGTTGCGGGAAGGCTTCGGCGCTCGGGGCCGGCGCGGTCCGCCGCGACCGGCTGCGGGACGCCGGGCGAGAGGTATCCCTCAGGGGGAGGTGCGATGGTCCTGCTACGCCGGGTGATCGGTGACGCACTGCGGGCGCGCCGGCAGGGGCAGCAGCGCACCCTGCGCGAGGTGTCCACCGCCGCCAACGTCAGCCTCGGTTACCTCTCCGAGATCGAACGCGGGCACAAGGAGCCGTCCAGCGAGCTGCTCGCCGCGATCTGCGACGCGCTCGGCGCCCGCCTGTCCGAGCTGCTGCGCGAGGTCAGCGACACGGTGGCGCTCGCCGAGCAGATGCCCGGGGTGCTGGTCCCGATGCAGGACGAGTCGGCCGAGGCCGTGCCCGTCGGCGCCGCCCCCGCCGTTCGCCGGAACACCAGCCGGGGCGTCCGTCAGGTCACCTCCGACGGCAAGGTCGCCGTCTCGGTTCGCCAGGAGTCCCCGCTCAAGGCCACGCTGCGCAGCACCCGGGTCCGTCCCACCGAGCGCGACCGGGATGTGGTCTGCGCCGCCTGAGCCCGTCCCTCCGGTTGACCATGGGCGAGTTGGCCCCGGCCGCGTAGGGTTGCCCGCAGGAGCTGCCGGTGCCGTCGACCGCCCGGTACGGATGCCTCATTGGCCTCCGGCTGGGACGATGGAGACCGGCCGGGTCGCGGCCGGCCGTTATCCGGTCGGGCCGCGGTGGAGCGACGCTACTGAGGGGATACGGCGGAGATGGCGAACCCGTTCGTCAAGGGCTGGAACTACCTGATGGCGCTCTTCGGTGCCAAGATCGACGAGCACGCCGATCCCAAGGTGCAGATTCAGCAGGCCATCGAGGATGCCCAGCGCCAGCACCAGGCGCTGGTTCAGCAGGCTGCCGCGGTGATCGGCAACCAGCGTCAGCTGGAGATGAAGCTGTCCCGGCAGATGTCCGAGGTCGAGCGGTTGCAGGGCAACGCCCGGCAGGCCCTGGTGCTCGCCGACCAGGCTCGGGCCAAGGGTGACGAGACCGAGGCCGGGCGGTTCGAGCAGTCCGCACAGACCCTGGCCACCCAGTTGGTCTCCGCCGAGCAGGCCACCGAGGACCTGAAGACCCTGCACGACCAGGCGCTGGGCGCGGCCGCGCAGGCCCGCCGGGCGGTGGAGAACAACTCGATGATCCTCCAGCAGAAGCTCGCCGAGCGCACCAAGCTGCTCAGCCAGCTGGAGCAGGCCAAGATGCAGGAGACGGTGGCCCGCTCGCTGGAGTCGATGTCGTCGCTGACCGCACCCGGCACCACCCCGTCCCTGGACGAGGTCCGCGACCGCATCGAGCGGCGCTACGCCAACGCGATGGGTCGCGCGGAACTGGCCGGAAACTCGGTCGAGGGCCGGATGATGGAGATTCAGAAGGCGACCATCGACTCGGCCGGCTCGGCCCGGCTGGAGCAGATCCGGTCCAGCATGGCCGGGGAACAGCTCGGCGGCGCGGCGCAGCGACCGGCCGTGCCGCAGGGCGAGAAGACCGGCGCGGCCGGCCCGGCCAGCGACCCGGCCGCCGCTGCCCGGCTGGACGAGCTTCGAGCCAGCATGGCTCGCGAACGGGGCACCGGCGACCCGACCGCCGCCGGCTGAACGACCGGTCCGAGGAGGTCACAGTGGCAGACGAGCGGACGCGGTACTTCCGTCGGTTGGGCCGGCTGCGCCGGTCCGCCCGGCGGTGGAGCGTGCTGGCCGGTGGGCTCGGCGGCGCTGCGGCCGTGCTGACCCCGTACGCCGGCCTCGGTCTGCCCGACGCGGCCTGGGCCGGCGC
>NZ_RCVI01000152.1:0-22656 GCF_003667455.1 Micromonospora sp. CV4
GCCCGGGGCGGGAGACGAGCACGAACCGGGTCACCGCGTCGGGATGGTCGGCGATCTTCTCGGCGAGCAGCGCGAGACGGTGCCGAGCCGCCCCGATCGGCGCGCAGATCGCGGCGTCGTACTCGCCCGCTCCGGCGCCGGCGGCGGCCGCGCCGTTGGAGAGGACGTCGACCACCACCGCGTCGGGCAGGTGGTCACGCAGCCAGCCCCGGCACTGGGTGGACGCCTGCGGGTGGGCCGCCACGGTGCGGACCGAGGTCAGCGAGGTGCCCGGCCGGGCGCCGAGCACGAACTCCACCGGCAGGATCACCTCCCGGGTGATCACCAGCGGCTCGCCCTCGGCCATCTCGTCCAGGGTGACACCGACCGCGCCGCCGATCGAGTTTTCCAGCGGCACCAGCGCGGCGTCGGCGTCCCCGGCCCGGACGCTGTCCAGCGCCTCCCCGACACTGCGGGCGGGCGTACGGTTGCCGCGCTCGGCGGCGGGGACGGTGCGCAGCGCCTGCTCGGCGAAGGTGCCCTCCGGGCCCAGGTAGACGAAGCGCGTCGGCGGTGTTCCTGGCATGCGGCCAGCCTACGCACCCGGCCCGACGACCGGTCCGGCGTCGCAGGCGAGCGTCTGGATCCCCACCGGACCGGTGGCCCGTACCTCGATGGTGCACACGTCGGTGCCGGCGGTGACCAGTTTCGGCGCGGCGGCCCGACCGCGGGTGACCACCTGGAGTTCCTCGTGCCCCGTCACCTCCAGCACGGTGTACTGCCAGTCGGCGGCGCAGAGCGGCCCGGTGCGGACCCGGACCCGGACGTTGTCCGGCAGCACGCCGCCCCGGCCACGCACCAGCTGCACAACCCGTTGCCCGGTCGGCCCGTTCCGGCAGGCCGTCGCGACCAGCCCGGCATCCGGGGTCGCCGTCGGGGTGTCGACCGGCGGGGTGGCGGGCGCGGTGCTCGGGGTGCCGGTCGGGCCGGGCGTCGTCGGGGCTCCGGCGCCCGTCGGCGCGCTGGACGCGTCCCGCAACTCCGGTGGGGCGCCGCAGCCCGTCAGCACCCCGATGGCGAGGAGCGCGAGCGCGCCCCGCAGGACCCGGTTCGTGGGTCGGGCGCGGGTCGCCACCGGATCACGGACGGCCGCCGGATCGTGGGTCGCCGGTGGGGCGTGGGGCGTCGTCCGCGGTGGGGTGAACGCGCGGCGGGGCGGGGTGAACGGCACGGGCCGATCCTCGGGACATCGGAGAACGTCGTCGTGGCCGGGGTGGCCGAGCCCATCGTAGGGGGAGCGGCCGGCGGGGTGAAGGTCAGCCGAGGACGCGGTGCCCGGCGCGCTCCAGCGCCGCCGTGCCCTCGGTCAACCGCACGGCCGGCACCAGCAGGTAGTCGGTATCGAAGGTGGAGAACGTGACCACGCTGACCCGGGCCTCGGCGAGCGGGTCGACAAGCGCGGCCAGGGTGTTGGTGCCGGCCACGTCCACCGGGCTGGTGACCCGCAGGCAGCGCCAGACGGTCTCCACCACGGCCTGCGCGGGGGCCCGCTCGGTCGGGCAGATCACCGAGATCCCGTCGGCGGTCCAGCTCACGGTGACCACGTCCGCGCGGCCCAACCCGCTCGACAACGCGTACGGCAGGGTGGAGCCGGCGGCCAACCGGCACACGGCGTACTCCCCCGGCAGCAGAGCGATATCGAGCATGAGGGCACCTTACGGCCTGGGTGCGGACGCACCCCAGCATCGCCGCGTGCGGCGAACGACACACTCCGTCGCAGGTCAGACCTCGGAGAAGAAGGTGAGTGAGCCGGCCACGGCGCCGTCGGCGAGCACCGGGGTGGAGATCGCGTCGACGGTCGCGTCGGAGCTGTCCGCCGAGGCCGCCTGCACCCGGAGCAGACCGCGGGCGAGCCGGCCGGACGAGAGCGCCAGCAGGGGCGGAATCTTGTCGATCTCGGCCTCGGTCAGCTCGCCCCGGTTGGCGGTGAAGTCCAGCAGGCGCAGCCCGCCGTCGAGCAGTGGGCGCCCGATCAGGCCGTCCGGCTCGCCCAGGCAGAGCAGCTCGCAGCCGGCGGTGGAGATGGCCACCACCCGGCTGTCGGCGTCGATCAGCAGGCACGGCTCATCGGCCCGGCCGACCGTCGAGGACCACTGGCCGAAGTTGTCGGACTCCGGCTCTGTCGAGGCCCGCGCCGTCGGCACGAACACTTCCGAGAGCGAGAGTTCGACGTGAGCCACCGAGCCTCCTATGTACACCGACGGACTGTCCACGCTAGCGCGGTCGCCGACGGAACCACCGAGCGCACCGGGCCACCGGCCGCACTGCCTGAGCCGGGGCGGCCGGTGACGGCGCGGAAGCCGGTGGGGTGGACGGGGACCGCAGCCGCGTGGCGTCGCCGGTGACGTTACCGGCGGTTGGCCGGCTTGTCAGCGGCCGTTCGGCCCTCGTCATACCACCGGTAGTCGGCGGTTGGACGGTACGTGCCGTTCAGCCAGGTGCCCGGGTGCTGCGCGACCCGGGACAGCTTCTCGGCCGTGGCGGGGCTGATCCGGCTGCCGCCGGCCACGAGGAGACGGTCCAACTCCCGGTGCGTGGCCATCAGGCAGTCCTTCGGCAGGCCGTAGACGCTGATCACGCCGGAGCCGACGAAGGTCAGCACCGGCGTCACCGGCACGGGCAGCCGCACCGCGGCGGAGAGGGCCTTGCTGGCCCGCTTGGCGTCCCGGCGGGCCTCCGCCACGTACGGCGGTCGCTTGCCGTTGATCTGCACGACGTCCCCCGCGACGAGCACACGGGCCCGGCCGTGGTCGGCGATGGTCACCGCGAACAGGCCGCTCGGCCCGATGGCGAGGAACCCGGCGCGCTCGTCCTGGCCACGGTCGAGCAGGACGTCGGCCACGTCGGTGCGGGGCCACTCGATGACGTGCCAGGCCGGCCCGAGGTGGTCGAGCTGGCCCAGGGCCCGTGCTCCGGCCGCCTCCAGCCTCCGGGCGCCCCGCTCGGCCCGCCGACGGCGGGCCCATTCGAGCGGTGTCGGACGCACCGGTGCGAGAACCCCCGGCGACTCGACGCGGGGGTGGGGCACCGCGACGGGCGGCAGTGCCCGGGCGGACGGTACGACTCGTCGTGCGGGAAAGACAGTCATCGCGACCTCCGGCAAAAGGTCCCTCGAAGTTATGTCCCCACTACCCTACGTTGACACTCCCCGTGTTCGGCAAGCCGGAACGCCGGAGTGACTGTGGATGAATGCCATATTCATCCACAGTTCTTTTCTCGGATGCCGCCAAACCCTGCCCTACGCTGCTGGGGTGACCCACTACGTCGACAGCGAAGTCGGCCGGCTCGGCACCGTACTGCTGCACCGGCCCGGCCCGGAACTGGCCCGGCTCACCCCCCGCAACAACGACTCACTCCTGTTCGACGCGATCCCCTGGGTCGGCCGCGCCCAGGAGGAGCACGACGCGTTCGCCGCCGCGCTGCGCGAGCGCGGCGTCGAGGTGCTCTACCTGGCCACCCTGCTGGCCGAGACGTTGGCCGTCGCGGACGCCCGGGCCGAACTCACCGAGCAGGTGCTGCGTTCGCGCCGGCTCGGCGACACCCTGCGCGCCCGGGTCGCCGACCACCTCTCCTACCTGGACCCGGTCGCGCTGGCCGACGTGCTCACCGCCGGGCTGGCGCACGAGGAACTGCGGATCAGCTCGGAACGGCCGGGCGGCCTGGTCTACACCCTGATGGACCGGCACGACTTCGTCATCGACCCGCTGCCGAACCTGCTCTTCACCCGGGACTCGTCGCTCTGGATCGGGGACCGGGTCGGGGTCACCAGCCTGGCCATGCCGGCCCGCAGCCGGGAGACGACCCTCACCGACGCCATCTACCGCCACCACCCGCGCTTCGCCGGCACCGAGTTCGTCTACCGCCCGCACCTTGAGCACCTGGAGGGCGGGGACGTGCTGCTGCTCGCCCCCGGGGTGCTGGCGGTCGGGGTGGGTGAGCGGACCACGCCGGCCGGCGCCGAACGTCTCGGCCGGCAGGTCTTCGCCGCCGGGCTGGCCCACACCATCCTGGTGGTGCCGATCGCCCAGGAGCGCGCCACCATGCACCTGGACACCGTCTGCACGATGGTCGACGTGGACGCCGTGCTGATGTATCCCAACGTCGCCAGCACGCTCTCCGCGTACACGGTGATCGCCGGCGCGGACGGCGAGGACCCGCGGGTGGACGGACCCGCGCCCTTCCTGCGGGCCGCCGCTGACGCGATGGACCTCGACCAGCTCCGGGTCATCGACACCGGGCTCGACCCGGTCACCGCGGAACGCGAGCAGTGGGACGACGGCAACAACACCCTCGCCCTGGCGCCCCGGCTCTGCGTCGGCTACGAGCGCAACACCGAGACCAACGCCCAGCTGGAGCGGGCCGGCATCGAGGTGATCCCGATCGCCGGCTCCGAACTGGGCTCCGGCCGGGGCGGCCCGCGCTGCATGTCCTGCCCGATCACCCGCGACCCGCTGCCCGTCGCCGGGTGAGCGGGCCAGCCGCGCTCAGCGCAGGGTGAGCTGGCGACCGAGCAGCCCCTGACGGGCCCGCCGGCCGGCGGCGTCCAGCGGGTCGGTGGCGGCGAGAGCCTCGGCGTACCGCTTGGCGAACTGCGCCACCGGGTCCTCCCAGTCCGTCGCCGGAGTCTCCTCCGGCAGGTCCCAGACCGGCACCAGCCGACCGTGGGCGCGGAACATGCCGGCGAACCGGGTCTGCTCGCCGAGCGGCAACGTGCCGGCCGCGCCGAGCCGGGCCAGCGCGTCGAGGGCGGTGTCCTCCTCGTCCGGCAGCACCCAGCGCACGTGCGCCTTCTCCGGCACCTGGCACCAGTACGCGGCCTTCGCCGCGGTCAGCCGCACCGTCGGGTAGATGGCCGCGTTGGCCCGCTCCAGCGACGCCTGCACGGTCGGGTCGTCCGTGGCGCCCGGGTCGAGCCAGAACTCGAACCCGTCGTGCATGGTGATCTCCAGTGGGCCGTCCACCAGGACGTCCTGCAACCGCGGGCCGGGGCCGGGCAGCGGCGGCACGGCCACCTGGCCGCCCGGCTCGGTCCGCAACGCGCAGAGCAGCGCCTCGGCCAGGTCCCGGGAGACGTCGCCGGACTGCTGGTGGCGCTGGAGACCGATGAGCACCCGGCCATCCGGCTTGGTGATCGCCGGGGCGGCCATCGGCAGCACCGTGGCCAGCGTGACCGGACGGTCCCCGAACTCCTCGACGAGGGCGGGCGCCAACCGCAGCGGCGCGGATGCGGCGGGCACCAGCTCGCGCAGCGCGATCCACTCGGGCTCGTCGACCAGCCCCTCGAACGGTCGGGGCACGAAGATGTCCCGCACCTTGTCCCGACGGGGGGCGGTGTCCGCTGCGGCGCGCTGGCCTTTTCGACGCTTGCTCACGGCGTCACAGCCTAGAGGCCCGACCGGCTCGTCGTGGGTGGGACCCGCCCCCGGGGCCGGTGTCGAAGCCCCGGACCGTTGCTCAGCCCGTCGTCACCAGGTCGGGCCGGGCTGTCGGCACCGGGTCGAACTCCGCCCAGACGCGCTGGCCCAGGCCGTCCCGCTCGACGCCCCACCGGGTGGCCAGGCCGGCCACGATGTGCAGCCCTCGGCCATCGGCCGCGTCGGGGTCGGCCGTCCGGATCCGTGGCCCGGTGCCCGCGCCACCATCGGTCACCCGCAGCTGGATCCGCGGCCCGTCGGCGGCGGGCCGCATCCGCCAGGCCACCCGGACCACACCGCCGGGCAGCGGGCGGGCGTGCCGCACCGCGTTGCCCACCAGCTCGGCGAGTACCGCGATCAGGTCCGCGAGGAGCCTCGGGGGTACGACCTCCGCCAGATCGTCGGCGAGCCGGTGCCGGGCCAGTCGGGCTCCGGTGGGGTGGTGGGGGACCACCACGCACCACGCCCGTTCCTTCGCTGCCACCGCCGCCTCCACGTCACGCCACCGCCGGTCAACCGCGCGGCAGCCGCACCTCTGCGACCGTACCGCCGCCGGCCCTCGGACGTAGGGATACCCATCCATTCTGCTGTTCAACGATCCGGCGGACGAGATAGAGACCGAGCCCCGCGCCCGGGTAGCCGCGCCGGTCGCCGGACTCGCCCTGCCAGAACCGGTCGAACGCCCGCTCCACGTGCTCCGGGCGGATGCCGATGCCCCGGTCGCTGACCCGGAAGGCCACCAGCTGACCGTCGACCGCGGCGGTGATCTCGATCGGCGCATCCGGCGCCGAGTACTTGCCGGCGTTGGTCGTCAGCTCGGTCAGCACGGTCACCAGGCTGGGCCGGTGGCCGAGTGCCTTGGGCAGGTCGGCCGGGAGTCGGAGCACCAACCGGCGGCGCAGCTCCGCCGGCAGGTCGACGACCGCCGAGCGCAACGCCTCGCCGAGGTCGAACGGGGTGGGGGGGTCGTCCCCCGGCCCCGCCTCGGCGGCCGAGGAGAGCAGTCGGTCGACCAACCGGGCCAGCTCGTTGGCGCGCTGCCCGATCACCCGGGCGGCCTGCCGCCGGTCGGACTCGGTCAACGAATCCCAGTGGTCGGTGAGGGTGTCCGCGTACCCCTTGATCACGGTGACCGGGGTGCGCAGCTCATGGCTGGTCACCGCGACGAAGAGTTCGCGGTCGTGGTCCCGACGCTGCTGGTCGGTGATGTCGCGGAAGGTGACCACCCGCAGCGTGCCCGGACCGGGCAGCTCGCCGGAGGTGATCCGCAGCCAGCGCCCGTCCGGCAGGCGGTGGTCGCGAACCTGGCCGGACGGCGGCAGCGGAAACGGCAGCGGGCGGCTCAGAGCCTGCTCGGCCGTCCGGCCGGTGACCTGGGCGGCGGCCGGGTTCCAGAGGCGGACGTGCCCGTCCCGGTCGACCACGGCCAGCCCGTCGGCGAGCGCGGCCACCACCGGCCCGTCGCCGTGCACGGGCAGCCCGGTCTGGTCGCCGTACATGTGCGCTATGCAGGAGGCGAGGTAGGCGACCACCCCCTGCTGCTCGGCGCCCGGCTCGTCGTCGCCCGGGTAGAGCGCGTGCAGGCTGCCGACGGTGTGGCCGCCGATCTCGGCCCTGGAGACCACCATCCGGCGCAGGCCGCAGCCGGCCAGCTCGTCGGCGAGCTTGCCGCTGAGGTGGGCGACCCGGGCCTGGCGGACCCGGGGACCGGACAGCAGGCAGACAGTGTCCGGGTCGTCGGCCGCCAGCGGGCGGCCGAGGATCCACTCCGCCGCCCCCGTCGCGGCGATCACCCGACCACCGGTCGGGCCGAACTCGGCGAACGCCATGCCGGCCGCGCCGAGCGCCGGCTGGGCCACCCGTAACAGCTGGGTGAGGACCGGCAGGCCGGCGTCGCCAGAATTGATCATCTCGATGACGACGGTGTGGCCGGCGATGAGAGCGGGAAAGTCGATACGCTCCGGCATGTGCCGAGTGTGCCCCGCCGGCCCGGATTTCGGCACCCCTGCCGGGTCGGCGCCGGTCAGCGATCCAGCCGGGCCAGGGCGTGTGCGGGCCGATCGGTGATGATCCCGTCCACCCCGGCGGTCAGCACCAGCTCCAGGTCCGCCGGGTCGTTGACCGTCCAGACGTACACCTCGTTGCCGGCCGCACGCAGCGCGGGCAACAGTTGCGGGCGAGCCCGGACCAGGCCGATGCCCGGGCCGGCGATGCGGGTGCCGAACGGCAGCCGGCCCAGGCGGAGCCAGCGCGGGAGCACCTCCAGCAACAGCACCGTGGGCAGCGTCGGGGCCAGCTCGTGGACCCGCCGGACCGCCAGCGGGGAGAACGACATGACGGTGACCTGGACCGGGTCGTCCGGCGCCGGGTCGGCCAGCCCGTACTGGCGCAGCAGGGCGACCAGCCGCCGTTCCACGTTCGAGCCGTAACGGGACGGGTGCTTCGTCTCCACCAGCAGCCGGACCGGGCGGCCGGCGGCCAGCACCGCGTCCAGCAGCCGGGTCAGGGTCAGCAGCCGGGTGTGCGACTCGTCGGGCGGCAGATCACCGCTCGGCGCGCTGCCGGGATGCCAGGAGCCGAAGTCCAGCATCTCCAGCTCGGCGAGCGTACGCGCGCTGACCAGGCCGCTACCGTTGCTGGTGCGGTCCAGTCGCCGGTCGTGCACGCAGACCAGATGCCCGTCCCGGGTCAGCCGGACGTCGCATTCCAGACCGTCGGCGCCCTCGTCGAGGGCGCGCAGGTAGGCGGCGAGGGTGTGTTCCGGAAGGTCGTACGAGGCGCCGCGGTGCGCGAAGACCAGAGGCCCGCCCATCCCGGCCGCCTTCAGATGACCTGGCCGGGCTGCCCGTTGGCGTCGACCACCGGGCGGCCGACGGCGGCCCACTGGCGCATCCCGCCGTCGGCGTTGCGCACCTGCTCCCAGCCGTTGTTCACCAGATAGGCGACGACCTGGGCGGAGCGCCCGCCGGAGCGGCAGATGACCGCCACGTCCCGGTCGGTCGGCACCTCGGCCAGCCGCGCCGGCAGCTCCATCATCGGCAGGTGATGGGCGCCGGGAGCATGGCCGGCCGCCCACTCATCGTCTTCCCGCACATCCAGCAGGTAGGTGTCGTCGGCGATCTCGGTCACGGGCACGGTGGGAACCTGGGGTCCGAACACAGGTACCAACACTAGATCCTCACCGGCCGGATCGGCATCGACCCGGCCGTCGGCACCATCACAACCGGGTCACCCACCGTGGGTTGGCCTGAGCCCAGGCGGGCACCCTGGTGCCGCGTACGGCCTCGAAGAGCCCGTTGCCGCCGTTGTCCAGCACCACGTACGAGACCTCGCCGATGGTCTGTGGGGACGAGGGCACCTGGACGCCCCGCATCCCGTCGGGTGGCAGCGCGCGCAGCGCGAGGAGCAGGTCCTCCAGGGGTACGCCGTTGGTGTCGACGGTCAACGAGCCGCCGACGGCCCGGAGCACCTGGTCCAGCTTGACCGGGTTGGTGCGCAGGTCCGCCTGACCGGCGCGGTCCAGCATCGCCCGGAGGAGTTGCTGCTGGTGGTGCTGGCGGTCGTAGTCGCCGCCGGGCAGGTCGTAGCGCTGCCGCACGTAGTCCAGCGCCTCCGCTCCGTTCATCTGCTGGCAGCCGGTGGGGAAGACCCGGTTGGTGTGGATCGAGCGGACCTCGGTGTCCACGCACATCTGCACCCCACCGAGCAGGTCGATCACCTTCCGGAAGCCGGAGAAGTCGATCAGCGCGGCGCCGTCGAACCGGATTCCGGTGAGTCGGGTGAGGGTGGTGGAGAGCAACCGCGTGCCGGCCTGGCCGCCGCCGCCGTGCTCGTACGCCGCATTGATCTTGTCCTGGCCGCCGGGGAAGCCGTTCGTCGCCGGAATGGCTACCAGCAGGTCACGCGGGATGGAGACCAGGTACGCCTCCCGGTGCCCGGCGGGCACGTGCACGATGAGGATGGTGTCCGAACGTTGGTCCGGCCTGTTCTCGCCGGGGCGGCGGTCGGTGCCGACCAGCAGGTAGTTGAGCGGCCCGTCCACGTCGGTCCGGTCGGTGCGGGCGTCGAGGTCGAGCAGGATCTCCTTGGCGACCGCGCGGTCGTACCGGTGGCTGAGCGTCTTGAGCCCGGCCAGGGTGAGCCCGGCCAGCAGGACGAGAGCCAGGCCGATGCCGAGCAGGATGCGCGACCCACGGGCGCGGCGCGGACGGGCGGATGGGGCCTCGTCAGCCCGGTCCGCCGCGTTCCGCCCCGACCTGGACGTGTCCGCCTCCCCGCAGCCGATACGTGAAACGTGCTCACGTCAGGCTACGGTCAGTGACCAAAGGGTCGCCGGCTTTCCGGGACTTTCGGCCGGAGGCCGCCCTGCGGGCGACCCGGGCGGGCGTCGCCCTGCAAGCGACCCGGGCGGGCCGCGGCGGTCACTTACGGCTGGACATCATCTCGGGGTGAGCGAAGACGAATTCGCCCAGCTTGTCCTGCTTCATCGCCCGGAACATCTCCAACGTCTCCTCGTTCAACGCCTCGCGCTTGTTGGCGTTGCCGTTGAACGTGCCGTTGTTGGTCTTGAGCATGGTCAGATCGTTCGCGGTCACGCCGCGCATGGTGAAGATGAACTTCTCAATCGGCACACCGCCGGTGTCCAGCACGAACGCCTTGCCGGCCGCCTTGATCAGCTGCTGGAGCTTCGCCGGGTTGGTCAGCGTGCCGCCATCGGTGGCCTTGCGGGCCATCGCCTTGATCAGCTGCTGCTGGTTCTGCTGGCGGTCGTAGTCACCACCGGGCAGCCCGTAGCGTTGCCGGGCGTAGTCCAGGGCCGCCCAGCCCTCCATCTCCTGGCAGCCCTTCTTGTGCACCACCGTGGTCATCTGCTTGCCGGTCTTCTTGGCGTCGGCGTTCCACATCGGCTGGCCGTCGACGAACGACATGTGCTTCGACTTGACCTCGTGACTCACGCAGATCCGCACGGTGCCGAGGGTGTCGATGACGTTCTTGAAGCCACCGAAGTTGATGATCGCCGCGCCGTCGAAGCTGACCCCGGTGAGCCGCTTGATCGTCTGCGCCATCAGCTGGGCGCCGCCCTCCCAGCCGCCGCCGTTGCGAGCGCCGGCCTGGAAGGCAGCGTTGATCTTGTCGGTGCCGCCGGCGAACCCGCTCTTCGGGAACGCCGGGATCTGCGCCTCGGTGTCCCGGGGAATGGAGATCAGATACGCCTGGTCGTGCGAGGCCGGGATGTGCAGGATGATGATGCTGTCCGACCGGACGTCGTCCGCGGCCCACCGCTCCCGCGCGTCCACGCCGAGCAGCAGCATGTCGATCGGGCCGTCCAGGCTCGCGCCGCCCTCGGCGTCGGACTTGCCGGCGTCACCGAGCAGGTTCCGCTGGGCGATGTCCCCGGTCGCCTGGCTGATCAGCACCTTGCTGCCGACGATGCCCACCCCGCTGGTGAGCATTAGCACGGCCCCGAAGATCACCGTCAGCCGGGCCCAGAGCGGATCCTTGCGCTTCGAACGCTTCTTCGCCGGCCCACCGCCGGAGCGGCCACCGCCTCCGGACCGGCCACCGCCACCGGGCGGTCGACCACCCGGCCCGCCGCCCGTGGGGCCCGGCTGGATCGGAATGGACGCGCCGATCCGGCCGCTGGGGGCGGCGGACCCGGTTGACGAAGGGCGACGGCTGGCCTGAACCGGCATGCGTGCTCCAGTTCGTGTTCAGGAGGGGGCG
Source organism: Micromonospora sp. CV4 (assembly GCF_003667455.1). Taxonomy (NCBI): domain Bacteria; kingdom Bacillati; phylum Actinomycetota; class Actinomycetes; order Micromonosporales; family Micromonosporaceae; genus Micromonospora; species Micromonospora sp. CV4. The sequence continues at coordinate 11,178 of NZ_RCVI01000152.1, forward strand.
GCACCACTGTACGTATGTCGATTCGACTTGGCGAGTTCATCCCGGGTCAATCCGGACGCCAATTTCGCCGGGGTCGGTCGACCGGCGACACCCGATGACCGAACGGGCCGTTGCCGATCGAACGGTCCGGTCGTTCCGGGTCGTACCGCCATTACCGGCCGCCGGCCGGGTCAGCCGCCCTCGGTGCCCTTGGGCTGGTTGGCCTTGACCCAGTCCGCCATGGTGTCCGCCGACATGGCCCGGTACATCGCCAGCGCCTTCTCCCGGTCGGAGACCACCACCGACTCGCCGTTGATCGTCTGGCTGCCCGAGTTCGGGCTGGTCACGAAGGTGAGGTTCTGGCCGCGCAGGTTGCGGAACTGGATCGCCATGTCCGTCACCGAGAAACCCTCGTCGACGGTGGCGGCCGCGGTCACCGACTGGAGGAAGTCGTTGAGCTTCTTCGGGTTCGCCAGCGTGCCCGTGCTCGCCGCCTTGTCCAGCAGCGCCCGGAGGAACTCCTGCTGGTGCCGCATCCGGGCGAAGTCCCCGTCCGGGAACTGCTTGCGCTGGCGGATCCAGTCCAGCGCCTCCGCGCCGTCCATGTGGTTGGTGCCCTTGGTGAACGTCCGGTACGGCTTGTGGATCGAGGTGATGGTCCGCTCCACCTTCAGGTCGACGCCGCCGAGGGCGTCGGTGACCTGCTTGAAGCCGGCGAAGTCGATCGCCATCACGTGGTCGATCCGGACGTCGGTGAAGCACTCCACGGTGCGGACCGCGAGCGGCAGGCCGCCGAACGCGAACGCCGCATTGATCTTCGCGCGCTCACCGGAGCCGCAGTCCGCGCCCGCGCTCTGCGGGATCGGCACGTAGAGGTCACGAGGGATGGAGACCAGGTAGGCCTCCTGGTGGTCGGCCGGGATGTGCATCACGATGATCGTGTCGGCCCGCCACTGGCTCTTCGTGTCGACCGGGGCATCCGGGTCCCGAGAGTCGCTGCCGACCAGCAGGATGTTCAGCGCCCCGTCGACGGTCTTGGCCGGTCGGCCGCCGGTGATCTCCGCGAACGGATCGGTCCGGGCCAGGTCGCCGTCCAGGTTGCGCGCGTACAGCCAGGCGCCGATGCCGCCGAGCAGCGCCAGCACCAGCACCGCGATCCCGGCCACCAGGCCGATCCGACCCCACCGCGGTCGTGGACCGCGGCGGCCCGGTCCACCGCCGCCACCCGGTCCGCCGGGCCCGCGCGGCCCCTCCGGGCCGCCCGGCCGGAGCTGCTCCTCGTCCGGCGACGGGTACCAGCGCGCCTCGGACGGACGGGCGCGTCCGGAGGCGCCCCGGTCGGGGCCGGGCACGGAGGCGCGCCCAGCGCTGCGGTGCAGGTACGGGTGCGGAACTCCGGCAGACGAGGTCGCGGACATGTAACTCAGGGTACGTAGGGCGAGCCACAACCGCCCTCAGGCGACACTCAGCGAGCGGCCGTGCGTCGCCGGCCGGTTACCCTAGCCGCGCCCGGAAGTGCTCGATCGTGCGTCGCAGGCCGTCTTCGGGCGCCACGGTCGGCTCGTATCCGAGCAGTTCGCGGGCGCGGGTCAGGTCCGGGCGACGCATCTCCGGGTCATCCGAGCTTCGAGTGATGTAGGTCACTTCCGAGCTGCTGCCGGAGAGCGACACGATCAACTCGGCCAGTTGCCGCATGGTGAGCTCGTGCTCGGTGCCGCAGTTGATCGGGCCGGTCTCGGTCGAGTCGAGCAGCAGCAGGATGCCGCGCACCAGGTCCTCGACGAAACAGATGGACCGGGTCTGGTTGCCGGTGCCGTGCACGGTGATCGGCTCGCCGCGCAGCGCCTGCGAGATGAAGGTCGGGATCGCACGGCCGTCGTCCGGCCGCATCCGCGGGCCGTACGTGTTGAAGATCCGGACGATCGCCGCGTCGAGCCCGCGGTAGCGGTGGTACGCCATGGTGGCCGCCTCGGAGAAGCGCTTCGCCTCGTCGTAGACGCTGCGCACCCCGATCGGGTTGACGTTGCCCCAGTAGGTCTCGCGCTGCGGGTGCTCCTTCGGGTCCCCGTACGCCTCGGAGGTGGAGGCCATCAGGAACCGGGCGCCGTCGGCGACCGCGCGGTCCAGCAGGTGCAGGGTGCCCACCGAGCCGACCCGCATGATCTCCACCGGCAGTTGGGTGAAGTCGGTGGGGCTGGCCGGCGAGGCCATGTGCAGGATCGCGTCGAACCGCTCGGCCAGCGCCGGGTGGTGCGTCGGCACACCGTCGGAGATGTCCGCCTCGACCAGGGTGAAGGTCGGCCGGTCCAGCAGGTGGGCCACGTTCTCCTTGGAGCCGGTGACGAAGTTGTCCAGCGCCACCACCGTGCAGCCCCGGGCGATCAGGGCATCCACCAGGTGCGACGGGACGAAACCGGCGCCGCCGGTGACGAGAACGCGGTGACCGGAACCGAAGCGCTCAGCAACCTTCATACCGGTCAGCCTACCGACCCTCGAAATTGGGGAAGGGCCCCCGGTGAACGCCAGGCGTTCACCGGGGACCCTTCTCGACAAAGTGCCGCGATCAGTGGGCGCCGGCGCCGGTGAGGGCGCGGACCTCCAGCTCCGCGTACTTGTCCTCGTCGTGCTCCTTGGAGACCAGGGTGCCGATCCAGCCGCACAGGAAGCCGAACGGGATCGAGAGGATGCCCGGGTTGGACAGCGGGAACCACTGCCAGTCGTGGTCCGGGAACATCGACGTCGCCGCACCGGAGACCACCGGCGAGAAGAACACCAGCAGTACGGCCGAGAGCAGGCCACCGTAGATCGCCCACACCGCGCCGGAGGTGTTGAACCGCCGCCAGAACAGGCTGTAGAGGATCGCCGGCAGGTTGCCCGAGGCGGCCACCGCGAACGCCAGCGCCACCAGGAACGCCACGTTCAGGTTCTGCGCGTAGATCGACAACAGGATCGAGACCGCGCCGATCACCAGGGCGGAGATCCGGGCGACCCGTACCTCCTGCCGCTCCGACGCCTCGCCCCTCTTCAGGACGTTCGCGTAGAAGTCGTGCGCCAGGCTGGACGAGGAGGCCAGGGTCAACCCGGCGACCACCGCCAGGATCGTGGCGAAGGCGACCGCCGCGATGATCGCCAGCAGGGCTGCCCCGCCCAGATCGCCGCCGAGGAAGTCGATGCCGAGCGCCTCGGCCAACTGTGGCGCGGCCGTGTTGCCCGCCTTGTCCTGGGCGGTGATCGCCTCGCTGCCGACCAGTGCCGCGGCGCCGAAGCCGAGGGCCAGGGTGAGCAGGTAGAAGGTGCCGATGATGCCGATCGCCCAGAGCACGCTCTTACGGGCCGCCTTCGCGGTCGGCACGGTGTAGAAGCGGATCAGGATGTGCGGCAGGCCGGCGGTGCCGAGCACCAGGGCGATGCCGAGCGAGAGCAGGTCGACCTTGTTGTAGAACGTCTGTGTCGCGTTGCCGGCGACCTCGACGCCGTACCGCAACCCTGGTTCGAGGAACGCGCTGCCCTTGCCGGACGAGGCGGCGGCGTCACCGAGCAGCGACGACAGGTTGAACTTGTACTTGGCCAGCACCAGCAGGGTCATCACCAGCGCGCCGCCCATCAGCAGGAACGCCTTGACGATCTGCACGTAGGTGGTGCCCTTCATGCCACCCACGGTGACGTAGATGATCATCAGGGCGCCGACCATGATGATGGTGGCGACCTTCGCGGTCGCCGCGTCCATGCCGAGGAAGGTCGTCCCCGGCCGGATGCCGAGCAGCAGCGCGACCAGCGCGCCGGCGCCCACCATCTGAGCCAGCAGGTAGAAGATCGACACCGTGATGGTGGAGACCGCCGCCGCCGTACGCACCGGACGCTGGCGCATCCGGAACGCCAGGACGTCGGCCATCGTGTACCGGCCGGAGTTGCGCAGCAGCTCCGCGACCAGCAGCAGGGCCACCAGCCAGGCGACCAGGAAGCCGATGGAGTAGAGGAAGCCGTCGTAGCCGTAGAGCGCGATGATGCCGGCGATGCCGAGGAACGAGGCGGCCGACATGTAGTCGCCACCGATCGCCATGCCGTTCTGGAAGCCGGAGAAGGACCGGCCGCCCGCGTAGAAGTCGGTCGCCGTCTTGGTCTGCCGGCTGGCCCAGATGGTGATGGCCAGGGTCACGGCCACGAAGACCAGGAAGAGCGTGATGGTCAGGTTGCGGGCGGTGTGGTTGCCCGCCTCCGCCGCGAGGAGCGTGTCAACCGCGAGGGCCGTCTTCATGGGTCACCTCCCCGATCTCGGCACGGATCCGGTCGGCGACCGGGTCGATCTTCCGGTCCGCGTACCGGGAGTAGAGCCAGGCGATCAAGAACGTGGAGACGAACTGGAGCAGGCCGAAGACCAGCGCGACGTTGATGTTGCTGCCGAACAGCTTCGTGCCCATGAAGTCCCGGGCGTACGCGGAGAGAATGACGTAGAGCGCATACCACAGGAAGAACGCGACGGTCATCGGGAAGACGAAGCCGCGCAGCGCGCGCCGCAGCCCGGCGAACTCGTCCGACCGTTGTACGGCCAGATATCTGTCCGGCTGGGAAGCGGTCGGCGCGGGTGTGTCCGTGGACATCTGTGGATCACCACCTTCACAGGCGTTGGAGGAGTTTCGCGCACGGTAAAGAGCGCGCTCCCCGCCGGGGAAGGCCGCGATCGACGCCGGTCAGCGAGTGCGCCGAGCGGTTGACTGGCTGCGCCGAGTGACCCAGGTCACTCCGGTGACCGGTCGGTCGACGCGACGGCCCGTCAGGACCCCGTTCAGCCGGGCAACTCGTGGTAGCGACCGCGGTAGTGCAGCAGCGGGCTGGTGTCCTCGGCCAGGTCGACCGCCTCGATCGTGGCCTCCACCAGCAGCGCCCAGCCGTACTCCCGCGCGGTGTCCAGTCGGCAGCCGACCCAGCCGCCGGCGTCCGCCGGGACCGGCCCGTACGGCGTGTCGGTCCACGCCCCGGTGGCGAAGAGCCCGCCAGGGGCGGGGAAGAGGCCGGCGAACCGGTCGGCGAGCTGCCGGTGCGGCGGGCCGAGCGGCGCGACCGCGAACCGGCCCGCCTCCTCGATCGCCGCCCAGAGATCGGACTCCGCGTCGATCAGCCCGAGCAGCCGGTCGGGCTCCCCCTCGGCGACCAGCGTGGACGAGACGGTCAGCCCGGCCGGGCCCGGCGCGGTCCAGAGGGTCACCGGCGCGGCGAGCCGACCACGCAGCCGGCGGACCGGCGACCGTTGCCCGGCCGGCACCGCGAACGGGTCGGTGTGGTGGATCTCGGCGCCCGGCTCATGATTCACGTGAAACATTGTGACCCCACCGCCCCGTCCCGAGGACCCGACCGGCGAAGGTCCGGGCCAGGGCAGGTCGGCGCGACCCAGGACAGCGGGACCTGCTCAGCGGCGTGGCGTGACCGTGGCCAGCAGCTCCGGCTGCCGCCGGTCCAGCACGTCGCCGGCCAGGTACGCACCCAGCAGCGCCGCGCCCAGCCCGTACGCCGCGCCGACCGGCAGAGCCAACCAGAGCCAGGCGTCACCCAGCAGCGCCGCGGCCACCACCATCGGCACCCCGGCGACCGCCGCGACGACCATGGCCAGCAGGGTGAGCAGGCCCTTCGCCATGCCCGCGCCCGTGTTCATCGCGAACGGGTTGCTCGTTTCCGGCAGCGAGTATGCCCCGAGCACCGACACGAAGCTGCTCACCGCCAGCCCGGCGCCGTAGGTGGCGACCATGCTGCCGGCGGTCAGCCCGATCCAGCCCGGGTGGCCGAGCAGCAGCGACAGCGCCACCGCCACGACCGTCAGCATCGGCAGCACGTACAACGAGAAGGCCGTCATCCGCGCACGCAGCTCGACCCGGCCGGGCACCCCGGCCACCACGTTCGCGGCGTACGCGCTGCCGTCGAAGCCGAACTGGTTGGCCAGGGTGACCGAGGCGAGCACGCCGACGAAGAGCATGGAGATGGTGACCACGACCGGTGAGCTGTCGCTGGTACTCAGCGTCATGCCCTGCTCGCCCCCGGCGAAGCCCGCACCGCCGAGGTTGGTCATCACCGGCACGAAGATGCCGACCACCGCGATCGTGATCAGGTTGGCCCGGCGGCGGGCGTCCCGCCACCAGTAGCGGGCGTCCCGGGCGACCAGGGCGCCGAACCGGTCCCGACGCATCCGTCCGGTGATCCGGGGAAACAGCTGGGCGACCGCGCCACCGGTGGCGCCTCGCCGGGCCGGGGTTCGGCCGGAGCTGACCGCTCCCACCATCGCCGACTCGAGCGACCGTGACCACCAGGCCAGCAGGGCGCCGAGCGCGACCACGGTGATCAGCAGCTTGACCGGAGCGGCCCAGACCCGCCCCTGGGCCACGTCGATGCCGGCGGTCCACGGTGCCCCGAGCGGCGTCCACCCGATCACGGTCGCCACCCCGGTCAGCCGGTCCCAGTCCGTCTCGCGCAGCGCGGCCAGGCCGAAGATCTGCAACGGACCGAGCAGAGCGGCGGTCACCGCCAGCAGGACAGCCGCCAGGTCACGCACCCGGCGCGACCGCAGCATGCTGGCGAAGGCGCTGGTCACCGCCCGGCTGGCGGCCACACAGAGCAGCAGCCCGGCGACCACACCGACGACGGCCACCACCCCGGCGGACCAACCACCCAGCCTCCAGGCGGTGAGCACCAACCCGAACGTCGCGATCAGCATCGCCAGCGCCGACACGCTGACCAGGGCCGCGGCGAACAGGCCGAGGACAAGGGTGCGGCGGGGCAGGGGCAGCAGAGCGAACCGGGCCGGGTCCAGTGTCTCGTCGACCCCGAAGAAGACCAGCGGCAGCAGCAGCCAGCCGAGCACCAGCAGCCCGCCACCGCCCGCCGCGACCAGCATCGCGTACCGGCCGTTGCCCGTCATGCCCGGCACGGCGAAGAGGAAGAAGCCGCTGGCGGCGAACCAGAGCCCGACCAGCGCGCCGCCGATGAACATCGCGAGCCGCCAGCCCTGACCGCGGAAGCTGTTGCCCATCACCCGCAGCTTCAGCCGCAGGAAGTGCCGGGCGGAGACGGCGCGGACCGGCCCGGCGGGCGCGGCGGCGGTGCTCATCGGGAGAGCCACGACAGCTCCTCACCGGTCGCGGTACGCCCGCCGACCACCTCGACGAAGACCTGCTCCAGCGAGCGGTCGCCGCGTACCTCCCCGATCGTGCCGACCCGCTTGATGGCGCCCCCGGCGAGAATCGCCACGTGCGAGCAGAGCCGCTCGACGACCTCCATCACGTGGCTGGAGAAGACCACGGTGCCGCCGCCGGCCGCGTACCGGGTGAGGATGTCCCGGATCAGTGCGGCGGAGACCGGGTCGACCGCCTCGAACGGCTCGTCCAGCACCAGCACCCGGGGGCCGTGCAGCAGCGCGCAGGCAAGGCCGATCTTCTTCTTCATGCCCGCCGAGTAGTCCACCACCAGCGTCCGGCCGGCGTCGCCGAGGGCCAGCACGTCCAGCAGCTCCGCGGCCCGCTGGTCGACCACCGCCGGCTCCATCCCGCGCAACAACCCGTTGTACGCCAGCAGCTCCGCCCCGGTCAGCCGGTCGAACAGCCGCATCCCGTCCGGCATCACGCCGAGCAGCCGCTTGGCCGCGACCGGGTCCCGCCACACGTCGTGCCCGAGGACCCAGGCCGAACCGGCATCGGGCCGCAACAGCCCGACCGCCATCGACAGCGTGGTCGTCTTGCCGGCGCCGTTCGGGCCGAGCAGGCCGTAGAAGGAGCCGGCGGGGACGTCCAGGTCGACGCTGGCAACCGCGATCGTGCCGTCGAACCGCTTCGCCAAGCCGCGCAGCGCGAGTGCGGAGTGCTCACCAGTCATGAGCCGACGCTATCTGTCGGGCACCATTTCCGCGCTCCCGCCGTAGGCGGACCCGTCGTCATCCCCAGGACGGACGTCCCGCGATCTCCCGCTGGCGGTACCCGTCCGTTCGAGCCCGATTCGACCAGCCGTCGTGCTGGCGGGAAGGGCTGGAGCAGGGGGTCCACCTACATGCGGAGTGCTTCGGGGGTGTGGAGGCGGAGCATGGTGGCAGCGACGTCGGCGGGGGCCCGCCGGCGGGTCGCCATCGACACCGCGACCATCACGGTGAAGGCCAGGGGTACCGTCCAGGCGGCCGGTTGCGCGGTGAGCGTGGCCGGCCAGCCGGACAGTGGCGGGCCGAGCACGGTGACAAGCACCGCGCCGATCGCCGCGCCACCGCCGACCAGCACCCCGGCGGCGGCGCCCAGGTCGGTCAGTCCGCGCCACCAGATGCCGAGCACCAGCAGCGGGCAGAAGCTCGACGCGGCGACCGCGAAGGCGAGCCCGACCACCTGCGACACGTCCAGCCCGGAGACATTGAGCGCCAGTACCGCGGGCACGCCGCCGGCGATCACCGTGGCCCACCGGAAGCCGCGCACCGAGCCACGGCCGAGAACGTCCGTCGAGATCACCCCGGCGACGCTGGTCAGCAGCCCCGACGAGGTGGAGAGGAAGGCCGCGAACGCGCCCGCCGCGACCAGCGCGGCGAGCAGCCGCCCGACCAGCCCGTCGCCGAGCGCCGCGCCCGGCAGCAGCACCACCACCGCGTCGGTCTGCCCGCTGAGCAGCAACTGCGGGGTGTAGATCCGACCGAGCACCCCGTACAGGGTGGGTAGCAGGTAGAAGACGCCGACCAGGGCCAGTACGACCAGCGTGGTCCGGCGGGCCGCCGCGCCGTCGGGATTGGTGTAGAAGCGGACCAGCACGTGTGGCAGGCCCATGGTGCCCAGGAAGGTGGCCAGGATCAGCGAGTACGTGGCGAACAGACCCTGGTCGTCGTCGCCGGCGGTGCTGGGCAGCAGCCAGTCGCTGGCGTCGGTGGCCACCCCGGAAACCTCCGGCACCGGGTCGCCCGCGGCGAAGGTCAACTCGTCGCCGGGGCTCACCTTCCGGATCTCGCCGTCGGGCAGGGTGAGGGTCGCGCGGTGCTCGACCACGACGGTGGTCGCGGTCCGGAATGCCGGCCCGTCGGGCGGGGTCACCGCCGGGCGGGCGTCGGCCTGCCACTGCAACACCAGGAAGATCGCCGGTACGGCCAGCGCGGTCAGTTTGAGCCAGTACTGGAACGCCTGGACGAACGTGATCGCCCGCATCCCGCCGAGGGCCACGTTCGCGGTGACCACGGTGGCCACCAGCAGGGCGCCGACCGGGTACGGGGAGCCGGCCACCGTGGCCAGCGTGAGCCCGGCGCCCTGGAGTTGCGGCACCAGGTAGAGCCACCCGATGAAGATCACGAAAGCGGTGGCCAGGATGCGCAGCCGGCGCGATCCCAGCCGCAGCTCACAGAAGTCCGGGAGGGTGAACGCGCCGGAGCGGCGCAGCGGCGCGGCCACGAACAGCAACAGGGCCAGGTAGCCGGCGGCGAACCCGACCGGATACCAGAGCACGTCCACGCCGTACTTGAGAACCAGGCCGGCGATGCCGAGGAAGCTCGCCGCCGACAGGTACTCCCCGCCGATGGCGGCGGCGTTCCAGGTCGGACTGATCGCCCGGGAGGCGACCAGGAAATCGGAGGTGGTGCGGGCCAGCCGCAGCCCGTAGAAGCCGATCCCGACCGTGACCAGGGTGACCGCGACGATGGCCGGGACCACGTAGTCGTTGCCCACTCAGCGCTCCGGCCGCTGCACCAGGTCGGTGAAGTCCTGCTCGTTGCGCTCCGCCAGCCGCACGTACGCCCAGCCCACCCCGATCAGGAACGGGAAGGACGCCACACCCAGCAGCAGCCAGGGCAGGTTGACGCCGGCGACCGTCGTCCGGCCGAGCGAGGGCGCGATGGCGAACAGCCACGGCAGCCCGCCCAGCCCGATGGCCACCACCAGCGAGAGGCGCAGCGCCAGCGCGAGCTGGGCCCGGACCAGGCCGCGGACCAGCGCCTCGCCGACCTGCGTCTGCTGCGCCAGCTCGGTGCGGGTGCGCTCGGCGCGGCTGTCCTGCCGGGTGATGTCGGCCAGCACGATCCGGGTCCGCCGGGGCGGCGGCGCCGTACCGCCGGGCCCCACGTCAGGGAGTCGCTTGGCCACCCCGGCAGTCTCGCCCGCCCTGCCGGAATGTCAAGCGCTGACGTTCACCAGCGCAGCGGACCGGGACAGTCCGTGAGGCCGACCGCCGGGGTCGTGCCCAGCTCCCGCCGGGCCTGCGCGCGACCCAGGTTCGCCGCCCAGAGGCCGTCCCGGGGCAGCTCGTCGGCGATCTCCCGCAGCGCGCACGCCCGCAGCGGCTCGGGTAGCCGGTCCAGTGCCGGTACGGCGTCGGCGGAGAGCCGGGAGAGGTAACCGACGTCCAACCGGCCGGTCTCCAGATACCGGTCGACGTTGCGGTCGGCGATCAGCCGATCCGGGTTGACCAGGGCCAACCCGAGCAGCGCCAGCACCGCCATGCCGATCACCAGCCGGGGCAACCAGTCTGCCCGCCAACGCGCCACGGCCACCCCGACCAGGACGAAGAGCAGCCCGAGCCAGAGTTCGACGGTCGCCACGACGAGCCTGAGCCGGGTGGCGCCGTACGCGTCGGCGTAGACCTGCATCCGGTAGAGCGCGGAGGCGACGACGACCAGGCTGAGCGCGGTGAGTGTGCCGAGGAGCGCGCGGACCAGCAGCCGGTCGGCCCGGGTCGCCGTCGGTGCCCGGCGGGCGGCGATCGCGATGACCAGCAGGGTGAGCGCGGTGACGGCGAGCAGTTGCCAGAAGCCGCCACGGGCGTACTGGGCGTAGGTGAGCCCGGCCGTCCGGAGCACGTGCCCCGCGCCGCCGAAGAACACCGTCAACTGGACCAGCACGAAGGCGGCGAACAGGGCGTCGAGCAGCGCCAGCGGCAGGGCCCACTCCAGCCGGTGCGCCGGTCGGGTCGGCGCCGTTCGCAGGCCGTCCAGGTCGGGCGGGCGGGTGACCAGGTACGCGCCGCCGAGCAGGCCCCCGCCGATCAGCAGCAGGCGTGCCAGCCAGCCGAGCACACCACCCGCCGAGAAGTCGGGCAGCACGCCCGCGACCAGATCGGCGAAGACCGCGTCCGCCGAGGAGAAGAGCAGACCGAACAGCGTCAGCAGCCCGGCCGAGACCGCGAGGCTGCTCAGGATCCGTCCGGCCCCGGGACCGGCCGGGCGGGTGCGGCGCAGCCCGCGTACCGCCCAGGGAAGCGCCCGAACCGCCGCGGCCGGCGGCAGCAGCGCGGCCACCAGCATTCCGAACGGGCTTCGCCCGCCGGTCACCGCGAGCGTGGCGGTGACCGCGGCGGCGACCAGGCAGAGCGCGAAGAGCCAGCCGGCGGCTCGGATCGAGCCGACCGCGACCAGCGCGACGGTCGCGGCGGCCCAGACGGCCCGCGCCACCCGTCCCGGTGCCCCCGTGGCACCGGGACGGGCGTTGGCCGGCGCGGTGGCCGGCCCGGGGGTCGCGCTGGTCGTGCTGGTCGCGGGGGTCGCGTTGACAGCGGGGGCCGTGCTGGCCGC